>NZ_CALWUQ010000044.1 GCF_944384695.1 uncultured Agathobaculum sp.
CCTTTCCGAGCCGATGGCGGTTGCGCCCATCAACAAGGTTGAGCAGGTGGTGCGCTTTGCGGTGTCGCAGATTCCACCGGAAAAGATTTTCATGGGCATCCCAAACTATGGCTATGACTGGACGCTGCCTTATATCAAAGGCCAGAGCCGCGCGCGCAGTCTGGGCAACGTGCAGGCGGTCGAGCAGGCGGTGCAGGCAGGCGCGCCCATCCGGTTCGATGCGGAGGCGCAGTCGCCGCATTACAATTACTGGCGCGAGCGTGCCGAGCACGAGGTCTGGTTCGAAGATGCGCGCTCGATTCGCGCCAAGCTGGCGCTGGCCGGCGAATACCGGCTGCGCGGCGTGAGCGTGTGGAATATCATGCGGTACTTTCCGCAGCTCTGGCTGGTGCTCAGCCAGCTGTATGACATTGAGAAGCTGTCGTAAAAGACGGAAAACCGACCGAAAAATCCCTTTTTCGGTCGGTTTTTGCTGTATTTAGGGCTATTCTGCAAGCATTTCCATTGCAAAACGGTTACAAACCACGCTATACTCTGGTACATGGTGCAAAGGGCACCAGTAAAAACAAAGAAACTCAGGGAGGAAGTATACGATGCAACTGAAGAAAATTGTGCCGTTGGCGCTGGCGGCGGTGATGACGACCACTGCGGCGGCAGGAGCGGCAAATCTGCCGCTGGAAGCAGCCAATCGTCCGGCTGGTACATATACTTATGTATATGAATCCGGTTTCCGGCAGCATCTGCTGGAAAAGTATTTCGCTTTCCTGTGCGGCCAGCTTCCGGAGAATCGTCCGGACGAGACCCCGGATATCGAGCAGCCGGACGAGACCCCAGATACCGAACAGCCGGAGCAGACCCCGGATACCGAGCAGCCGGAGGAAGCGCCGGACGAGACCCCGGATAATACACCGCAGCTTCCGGACAACAATCATCCGGAACAGGTGCCGGATAACACGCCGGAGCAGACCCCGGAGGAGGACAGCGGCTCATCGCAGGGGGATTATGCTTCGCAGGTCGTGGCGCTGGTCAATGCGGAGCGCGCCAAATACGGCCTGTCCGCACTGAAGGTCGACAGCCGCGTGCAGCAGGCAGCGCAGGTGCGTGCAGCGGAAACCGTGCAGTCGTTCTCGCATACACGTCCGAACGGCTCGTCCTTCTCGACTGCGCTGACCGAGGCGGGCGTGTCCTACACCCGTTCGGGAGAAAACATTGCTTACGGCCAGAGCACACCGCAGCAGGTGGTGCAGGCATGGATGAACTCATCCGGTCACCGCGCGAATATCCTCAACGAGAGCTTTACGACCATTGGCGTGGGCTATACGGTGTCGGGCGGTACGGCGTACTGGGCGCAGCTGTTTACGGCATAAATCAAAAAAGGCACGCATCATGCGTGCCTTTTTGATACCAAATCGAAGCGTATTTCTATTGTTTGCGCAAAATCAGCGGATAATCAGATATACGGTGTAGACAACATAGGTGAGCGCCATAATCGCGCCGGGCGCACGGCCGAGCTTGCCGCGGCGCGCGGGGAGATAGAACACGATGCTGATGCCGATGAGCACAAGCGCGTCGATGATGGAGGTCGCCTGCACCGGAATGGGCGTAATGGTTGCGGAAACGCCGAGGATGAGCAGGATATTAAAGATGTTCGAGCCAATGACGTTGCCCATTGCGATTTCATTCTGTCCCTTGCGGGCAGCCACCAGCGAGGTGACCAGCTCGGGCAGGCTGGTGCCGATGGCGACGATGGTCAGGCCGATGAGCGTTTCGGACAGGCCGAACATGCGCGCGATGCCGGTCGCACCGTTTACCGCCAGCTGGCCGCCGATGATGATGCACGCAAGGCCGAGCACGATGTTGATGCCAATCATCATAGGCGGCATGGTGATTTCATCCTCTTCGCTTTCCAGCGTGTCGCGGTTTTTGAGCGCTGCGCGAATCTGCACGCCGAGCACCAGCGCGAACACCGCCAGCAGGATAACGCCTTCGATGCGGGAAATGGTCAGGTCGGGCGCAATGAACACCAGCAGCAGGATGGCCGCGCCGAGCGAAATCGGCCAGTCGCGCCGCAGCAGCGTGCGGTCCATGACGAGCGGGCAGACCACGGCGGACAGGCCGGCCACCACCAGCAAATTAAAGATATTCGAGCCGACGACGTTGCCGACCGCGATTTCGTTGGCGCCCTGCAAGGCGGCAGTCAGGCTGACGGCCAGCTCGGGTGCGGACGTGCCGAAGGCAACGATGGTCAGGCCGACGAGCAGAGGCGAGACGCCCAGCCGCCGCGCCAGCGCGGACGCACCCGCAACAAATTTGTCCGCACCCCAGACCAACAGGACGAAGCCGAATACCAACATGATGAATGATAACATGATACAACCCCCTATAATGTTACGATAGCACATCTGCGCGCAAAAAAAGAGACTTTTATTGCGTTTCTGCAATAAAAGTCTCGCTGCTTCCGGTAGGCACGGGCCGAAAAAACGGCCGTGATTGACGATGCCGACCACGCCCGCAGGCGTGAGCTACTCCCTTTTGTTGTACATAAAAATATATCGGATGAACAAGGGTTAGTCAAGCCAAACTTAGAAAGAACTTTACAAGTTCCTCGCAAAACGGTATACTATATACTACTGAAAACTACGTGAAGGAGCATTTTCATGCTTGAGTTCGAGGAATACAAGGTCAAACTGAACAATTTGAAGCCCCAGCTCGAGGAGCTGTATGAGTCGCTTGGACTGGAGCGGGCAAAGCGCGAGGTCGAGGAGCTGGAAATCAAGTCCTCCCAGCCGGGCTTCTGGGACAATCCGGAGGAAAGCCAGAAGATTGTCTCCCGCATGGGCGCTTTGAAGGGCAAAATCGAGGCGTACAACCATCTGAACGGTCTGTGCGACGATTTGCTGACGATTTGCGAAATGGCAATCGAAGAAAACGACGAATCCATGCTCGAGGAGCTGGAGAGCGGCTACAAGGAGCTGGAAGAAGGCGTGGCCGAGCAGAAGCTGTCCACCCTCCTGACCGGCGAGTACGACCGCAACAACGCGCTGGTGTCCTTCCATGCGGGCGCGGGCGGCACCGAGGCACAGGACTGGTGCGAGATGCTGTACCGCATGTATACCCGCTGGGCCGAGCGCCACGGCTTCACCTACAAGATTATGGACTATCAGGACGGCGAAGAAGCGGGCCTGAAGAGCGCGGATATCCTCATCGAGGGCGAAAACGCTTACGGCTTCCTCAAGGGCGAATCGGGCGTGCACCGTCTGGTGCGTATTTCCCCGTTTGATGCCTCCGGCCGCCGCCATACCTCGTTTTCCGCGGTCGAGGTCATCCCGGATATCCCGGATGATTCGGCGGATTTCGAGATTAAGCCCGAGGATTATGAGATGCAGGTGTTCCGTTCGTCCGGCGCGGGCGGCCAGCACATCAACAAAACCTCGTCCGCTGTGCGCCTGATTCATAAGGCGACCGGCATCGTGGTCTCCTGCCAGACCGAGCGCAGCCAGTTCCAGAACAAGGACAACTGCTTGCGCATGCTGCGCTCCAAGCTCGTTGAAATCAAGGAGCGCGAGCATTTGGAGAAGATTTCCGATATCAAGGGCGACCAGAAGAAGATTGAATGGGGTAGCCAGATTCGCTCCTATGTCTTTATGCCCTACACGCTTGCCAAGGACACGCGCACCGGCTTTGAAAACGCCAACATCAGCGCGGTCATGGACGGCGATATCGACGGCTTTATCAATGCATACCTGTCTGCGCTGGCGACCGGCACGCTGAGCAAGAAGTGAGCCGCAAAGACACATAAAGAACAGCCCTTCGGCGCAAACTGTTGCCGGAGGGCTGCTTTTTATGAAAGAACATGCAAAATATGCCGTGACCGGTGCGCTTGCGGGCGCAGCCAACGGCTTTTTCGGCGCGGGCGGCGGGTTGTTCCTTGTGCCGCTGCTGGTATATTGGTGCGGTATGGAGGAGCGGCGCGCGTTTGCGACCTCGGTCGCGGTCATCTTTCCGCTCAGCGCGCTGTCCGCAGGTATCTACTGGATGCAGGGCGGGCTGGCGTTTGCTACGGCGTGGCCCTATCTGCTGGGGGGCGTGCTGGGCGGCTGGATTGCGGGCCGCGTCTTTCGCCGGATTGATATGGTGTGGCTGCGGCGCGCATTCGGCCTGCTGCTGGTATATGGCGGCGTGCGCGCCGTCCTGCTGCTGTGAGCGCGCTGCTTTCCGCCGCCGTCGGACTGGCGACCGGTATCCTGTCCGGCTGCGGCGTGGGCGGCGGCTCGCTGCTCATGCTGTACCTTACGTTGCTCGCCGGGATGGGACAGTATCAGGCAGCGGGCATCAATTTGCTGTATTTTCTCGCCTGCGCGCCCGCCGCCCTGTTTTCGCATATCAAAAACGGACTGGTCGAAAAGCGGGCGGCCCTGTGGTGCATCGCGTTGGGCGTACCTGCGGCTGTGGCGGCTTCGCTGCTGGCCGCGCACATGGATACCGGTTGGCTGCGGCGCGCGTTCGGCATATTTCTGCTGTGCGTGGGCGTCAAGGAGTGCTTTGCCGGACGGAAATAAACCGCTGCGCACTGCAATATGACCGAATCCCGGAGGTTTTTGCCTCCGGGATTTGTCTTGCCTGCCATAAAGTTACAGAGAGGTTACATGATGGTTACAATCTTGTTATCATACGTGCCAACGCAGGAAGAAAGTAGTATACTGCAATCATTAAATGATATTTATTATTATTTGGAAATAAATATCATCAGAAGGAGGAAAATGGAATGAACCTGAAAGGAACACGTACCGAGCAGAATTTGCAGGCTGCATTCAGCGGGGAGTCGATGGCACGCAATAAATATCTGTTTTTCGCGGACAAGGCGCGCAAGGAAGGCCATGAGGATATTGCCGAGCTGTTCACCGGTCTGGCGCAGAACGAGGGCGCGCACGGCCGCCTGCTGTACGAAAAACTGACCGGCATCGGAACGAGTGCGGAAAATTTGCAGACCGCCATCAAGGGTGAGTACGGCGAATGGAGCAGCATGTATCCGGACTTTGCAAAAATCGCCCGCGAGGAGGGCTTTGAGGATATTGGCCTGCTGTTTGACAACATCGCCAAGATTGAGCGCGACCATGAGCTGCGCTTTATGAGCGCGCTGATGTCGCTCAGCCAGGGCGCAAAGAAGGAAGCAGCAGCGGACGCGCTGCCGCCGAAGAAGAAAACGGTTGAGGTACAGGGCTACCGCTGCGCATTCTGCGGCGCGATTTATGAGGAACGTCCGGATGTGTGCGGCGTATGCGGTGCGATTGGCTCGTTTGAGCAGACCACATATCAGAAGGAAGTGTAACGCGCGCGCCGCCCAAAATTGGTTTACAAAGCAGTAACAACAGGGAACCGTTGGAAAGCAAACCCGTCTAACAGGATAACCGAAACCGGAAAGGGGTGTCCTGTGATGAAACAAAGAGGGCTTTGCGGAGTACTGGCCTTACTGTTGCTGCTTTCGCTTGCTGCGTGCGGCGCAGCGCCAAACGGTGCGGGCAGTACCGGGGATGCGTCCGCGCCAGCGGAAAGCGAGGTCGCCATGGATACGGCGGCATCGGAAAGCACGGCGGATTTTTCCGCGGTGCGGGAAAATGCCAAACTCATCTTGTCGGCGAGTCTGACGCTGGAGACGCAGGACTATGACGCGACCTGTGCAGCGCTTGAGCAGATGACCGCCGAGGCGGGCGGCTACATCCAGTCGAGCGGGAACGCCGGTGAAAAGGGCAGCCGCACGGCAAATTATACGCTGCGGGTGCCGCAGGAGCAGTTTGAGAGCTTTTTCGCCCAGCTGGGCGAGACCTGTCATGTCGTGTCCGCCAACCGGTGGAGCGAGGACGTGACCGAGCAGTATACTGACATTGAGACGCGGCTGGCGACCTTGCAGACCAAGCATGAGCGCTTGCTCGCGCTGCTCGACCAGGCGGCGAAGATGGAGGATATCATTTCGCTGGAGAACGCGCTGGCGGACTGCGAGTATGAGATTGACAGCCTGACGGGCGAAAAACGGCATTACGACGATTTGGTTGGCTTTTCGACCTTTGATGTCACGCTGTGCGAAGTGCAGACGCTGACCGCGGTTTCCGAAGGTACGGGCTTTGGCGCGCAGCTGGCGCAGGCCGCGCAGAACGGTCTCGGCGGGCTGACGGCCACGGTGCGCGGGCTGCTGCTGCTGGTCGTGACGCTCTGGCCGGTGCTGGTGCTGCTGGGTATTGCCGGCGGCGTGTTCTGGCGTGTGCGCGTCTATCGCAAGAACAAGACGCAGCCGCCCGAGGACAAAAAGCCATAATCCGCATACAGGAGTGGGGCAAAACAACAAAAACCGGGGCATGTGCCCCGGTTTTTTTGCATGGGAAAGGTAAAAGCTCCGGCGATGCGGTCTTTTGCAGCGACCCGATTCGGATATGCGCTTCCGATGGGGCTACTTTTTCAGTTAAATGCCTCGTCGTCCCGCTCTTCGAACATGCGGTGCACACGCGCGCACAGCTCAGGATAGCCCGCAAGCGTCGGGTCGGCCTGCAAAATCTGCTCGGCCTCCTCGCGCGCGCTCTGCATGAGCGCAAGGTCGGCAACCGGGTCGGCAATGTGCAGTGCGGGCAGGCCGTGCTGCCGCCGACCGAAAAAGTCACCCGGTCCGCGCTGCGACAGGTCGGCGCGGGCAACCTCAAAGCCGTCGTTCGTTTTGCACAGGATTTTCAGGCGTTCGCGTGCGGTCTGGCCCTTATCCGCGCCAAAAAAGATGCAGTACGACTGCCGCGTGCCGCGCCCGACACGTCCGCGCAGCTGATGCAGCTGGGACAGGCCGAAGCGGTCCGCGTCCTCAACGACCATCAGGTTGGCGTTGGGCACGTCCACACCGACCTCGATAACGGTCGTGGCGACCAGAATATCATACGCTTTGGCAGCAAACGCCTGCATCACGCGCTCCTTTTCCGCGCTCTTCATGCGCCCGTGCAGCACGGCGACACGCCGGTGCGGCAGCGCGTTTTGCAGGTCGACGGCGTGCTGTTCCGCGCTTTTGAGGTTCATTTCCCCTTCCTCGACCAGCGGGCACACGACATACACCTGCCCGCCCTGCGCAATCTGCTTGTCGATGAAGGCGGTGATGCGGCGGCGCATATTTTCCCCCACGGCATAGGTCTCGATTGGCTGGCGGCCGGGCGGCACTTCGTCCAGCACGGACACATCGAGGTCGCCGTACAGGATGAGCGCGAGCGTGCGCGGGATGGGCGTTGCCGACATGACCAGCACATGGGGCGTCTGCCCCTTGGCGGACAGCGCGGCGCGCTGCGCCACGCCGAAGCGGTGCTGCTCGTCCGCCACGACCGCGCCGAGCCGATGGAAATGGACGCTCTGCTGGATGAGCGCATGCGTGCCGATGACCACCTGCGCCGCGCCGCTTTCGATGGCGGCGAGGGCCGCGCGCTTTTGCGCGGCGTTCATCGAGCCGGTCAGCAGCGTGCAGGAAATGCCGAGCTTTTCCAGCAGCGGCGCAAGGGTCTCCGCATGCTGCGCGGCGAGGATTTCGGTCGGCGCCATGAAAGCGGCCTGAAAGCCGCTTTTCGCGGCAAGCGCGCACAGCGCCGCGGCGACAATCGTCTTGCCTGAGCCAACGTCGCCCTGCACCAGCCGGTTCATCGGACGGCCCGAGGCACAGTCCGATGCGATTTCCCCGATAGCGCGTCGCTGCGCGCCTGTGGGCGAAAAGGGGAGCGCGGCGAAAAAGTCCGAAAGCGGCGCATCGGAAAACACGAGTCCTGTATCCGTGCGGCGGCGCTCCTTGAGCTGCTGCAAGCCGCAGCACAGCAGAAACAGCTCCTCAAACACCATGCGGCGGCGCGCGTCAGCCACATGCTGCGCCGACTGCGGCCGGTGAATCGCCGCGAGCGCGTCGGCGGCGTCCGGCAGGTCGTACCGCGCGCGCAGCACTTCGGGCAGCGGGTCGGGCCAGTCGCCCGGCACGGCCGCGAGCGCGGCCTCGCTCACGCGCGCCATGTCGCGCTGGGTCAGGCCCGCGGTCAGCGGGTAGACCGGCACGATGCGGCCGGGGTGTTCCGCGTCGGGCGACACCTTTTCCGACTGCGGTGAAATCAGCATGCGCGTGTGGCCGTTTGCCTGCACGCGCCCGTAAAACACATATTCCTGCCCGACGCGCAGCAGCGCCGCGGCGTAGGGGTTGTTGAAATAGGTGACGGGCAGTGAGCCGGACTCATCGAAAATCGTGCACTTGACGAGCGTCATGCCCTTGCGGATGCGGGTGGTTTTCGGCTCGGTGCCGACCACGGCGCGGACGGCGTATTTGCCGTCCTCCGCAATGTCCGCAATGCGGGTGAGCACCGTGCGGTCCTCGTAGTCGCGCGGATAGGTTTCCAGCGCGTCGCGCAGCGTGCGGATATGCAGTTTTTCAAACAAAGCCGCCTTTTTCGGGCCGATGCCCTTGACAAAGCGGATGCTGTCCTCCAGTGCGGGCATGGCAGCCTCCTTAAAAATAGACGCAAGGCCGCCCGCAGGGGCGGCCGGAGTCGAACTCGATGGCAACTGCAGTTCCCATCGAAAATATTTTAGTATTCGCGGTATACCGCCTTGACCACGCCGAGAATCTGACAGCCTGTGCCGTCGATGGGCGGATAGGCAGGGTTTTCCGGCATCAGCCACACGCCGTCCGGCGTGATGTGCAGCGTTTTACAGGTCGCCTCGTCCTCCAGGAGGGCGATAACGATGTCGCCGCTGCGGGCCTGGATATCCTGCCGGACGATGACCAAATCATCGTCCATGATGCCAACGCCAATCATCGAATCGCCGCGGATGCGCAGGGCATAATATTCCCCGCCGTTTGCCGCCGGCTCGAACGGGACATAGCCGACGTGTTCTTCGACCGCGAGAATCGGCATACCGGCGGTGACGCGGCCGAGGATGGGCACGCGCGTGACCATGGACGGGCCGCTGACCGGGGTCAGCGCGCGGGATTTGTGCTCGCTCGGCTCAAGGTAGCCCGCCTCCTGCAATTTCTTCAGGTGGGCGTGCACGGTCGAGGGCGAGCGCAGATTCATTTCTGCGCAGATTTCACGCACTGAGGGCGGATAGCCGTGTTCGAGCGAAAACGCACTGATATAATCCAAAATCCGTTGTTGTTTGGCGGAGATTTTTTTCATATGGACGCACTCCTTGCTGTTGCCGTTTGGAACATACGTTCGTATTTTTCTCTATTATACCGCAAAGTGGGCAATAAAGCAAACATTTGTTTGCGAAAATACGGAAAGAATTGCAAAAAACAGAAATCGCGTACATTTTCCCGCCGATTGTACGGATTTTTGTCAGGCCATTCGCAAAAAAATCACCGGTTTGCTTGTATTTGGGTTGGTTTTGTTATATCATATAAGCAGAAAACAATTTGAACGGCGCGGCGGTGCACGCGGCGTCTGGGTTCAAAAAGCATCATAAGATCGCAGGGAGGGTTTTTCTATGACGATCAAGACCGATCTTGGATATATCGAAATCACAAACGAGGTGATGGCCGGGATTGCGGGCTATGCGGCTTCTTCGTGCTTCGGCGTGAAGGGCATGACCATCCGCTCGATGTCGGACGGTCTGGCGCATCTGCTCGGACGCGATACCCAGTCGCGCGGCGTCAAGGTGACGGAAGCGCCGGACGGCGGCGTGAATATTGATTTGCACATTGCGGTCGAGCACGGCGTGAACATTGCGACCGTGTGCCGCTCGATCATCAGCGAGGTGCGCTATCACGTCGAACGCCTGACCGGTGTGGACGTGAAAAACGTGGATATCTATGTGGAGAGCATCCGCGCGGACTGACGCGCGGCCAATAAACAATTTCTGCGGGGAGAGTTAAGTAAATGGCAGATCAGAGAATAGACGGCGCGCTGTTCCAGTCCATGGTAATTGAGGGCGCGCTTGCCATTGCCGAGAAGAAGGAACAGGTCAACGAACTGAACGTTTTCCCTGTGCCGGACGGCGATACAGGCACCAATATGTCCATGACCATGGCCTCGGCGATGACCGAGATGGAAAAACTGGCCGAGCCGACGCTGGCAAAAGCCGTCGACACGACGGCATCCGCGCTGCTGCGCGGGGCGCGCGGCAATTCGGGCGTGATTTTGTCGCTGCTGTTCCGCGGCGCGGCGAAAAAGCTGCGTGAAACCGATACAGCTGGCGGCCGCGAGCTGGCGCTGGCGCTGCGCGAGGGCGTGGAAACCGCCTATAAGGCGGTTATGAAGCCGGCGGAAGGCACGATTTTGACCGTATCGCGCGTGTCCGCACAGCAGGCGGTCGAAGCCTGTCAGGCCGAGCCGGAGCTTTCGGCCGAGCAGGTGCTGGAAACCGTGCTGACCTGCGGGCGGCAGGCGCTGGAGGAAACCGTGCATCAGAATCCCGTGCTGGAAAAGGCGGGCGTGGTCGACGCGGGCGGCTTCGGCTATCTGACCATCCTCGAAGGCATGCTGGACGCGCTGCGCGGCATCCACAAGGAGCGCACCGCCGTCGAGCCGACCAAGGCGGCTGCGGATTTCGGCGCGATTGCAGATGAGGATATCACCTTCACCTACTGCACCGAATTCATCGCCGCGCGCAAGGATAAGGCCCGCAACGTCGGCCGTCTGCGCGCGATTCTGAACGAAATCGGTGACAGTTTGGTAGTGGTCGAGGACGATGATATCGTCAAGGTGCATGTGCACACCGACCAGCCCAACAAGGCGCTCGAGGAGGGCCTCAAGTTCGGCCCGCTGCTGACCGTTAAAATTGAGAATATGCGTGAGCAGCACACCGCCAAGGTCATTGAGGGCACGGCGGATGCGCCGGCCGAGCGCGTCATCGTCCCGGCGGAAAAGAAATATGGCTTTGTCGCGGTCGCCGCGGGCGACGGCCTCAAGAACGTATTCACGGATTTGGGCGTAGATGTGGTCGTGCAGGGCGGCCAGACCATGAACCCCTCGACCGACGATATTGTGCGCGCGGTAGACGCGGTACCGGCGGAAATCGTGTTCGTACTGCCCAACAATAAGAACATCATCATGGCGGCCGAGCAGGCCGTGCACCTGTCCGAGGAGAAAAAGCTCGTCGTTGTGCCGACCAAGACCATCCCGCAGGGCATTTCCGCGATGTTGGCCGTCGATCCGGACGAGGAGGACGAAAAGCTGCTGGCGCAGGCGATGCGCGACGCGGCGGCCCATGTGCGCAGCGGTCAGGTGACCTATGCCGCGCGTGACAGCGAGTTTGACGGCAAAAAAATCAAGCAGGGCGAATATCTGTCGCTCAGCGAAGGCAAGCTGTGCGCGAGCGGGCGCGAAAGCTCGGTGCTCAAAAAGCTGGTGCGTGAGATGGTAAGCGCGGACAGCGCGTTCGCCACGGTCATTTACGGCGAGGGCGTCTCAGCGGAGCAGGCCGCTGAGGTGGAGGCGCTGCTGCGCAAGGAAAATAAGGAGCTGGAAATCTCGGTCATCGACGGCGGACAGCCGGTGTACTATTATATCCTTTCCGTAGAATAAACAAAAGGAAAAGCGCCTCCCTGCGGGGGAGGCGCTTTGTTTTGGAGTGAAATCATGTCAGTATTCGATATTTTCAAAAAGCTGGACGAGCAGAAAGCCGCCGCGGCGGCGCAGCCCATCGAGTGGCTGGTCGTTGGGCTGGGCAACCCGGGCAGCAAGTACGACAACACGCGCCACAATGCGGGCTTCCGCGCGCTGGAAAGCTACTGTGCGCGCAGCGGCTGCAAAATCGACAAAATGAAGTTCAAGGCGCTCGTCGGGGAGGCGACGCTCGGCGGCGCGCGCGTGCTGCTGATGAAGCCGCAGACCTTTATGAACCTGTCGGGCGAGGCGGTGCGCGATGCAGCGGTGTTTTATAAAATCCCCCCTGCGCGCATCATCGTGTTGTCGGACGATGTTTCGCTCGACGTGGGGACGCTGCGCGTGCGTGCGAAAGGCTCGGCAGGCGGGCAGAACGGCCTGAAAAACATCATTTATCATCTGGGCAGCGAGGAGTTCCCGCGCGTCAAGATTGGCGTAGGCAAAAAGCCGCACCCGGAGTACGACCTCGCGGCATGGGTGCTCAGCAAGTTTACTGCCGATGAGCAGAAGGCCATCGACAAAGCGTGCGCGGACGCGGTGGACGCGGCGGCCTGCATCATTGCCGAGGGCTGTTCTGCGGCGGCGCAGAAATTCAACGGAAAACGCATCTGAAATCAAAAAAGGGGGACGTGCCGGGCACGTCCCCTGATTTGCTGGAAAAAGTGTGCAGGCAGCCTGACGGGCTGCCTGTTCGGTTTATTCGCCGCAGCCGGTGCAGCCGCAGCAGTCCGTGCAGCCAGACGCCGCTTCGGCCGCTTTGCGGTCCTCGTACTCCCGCAGGGTGCCTTCCGTGATGTGGCTGAGTGCGGCGATGCGCTCGTTGACCATATCCCACAGGCACATGGGCAGATGGTCGCGGTGACCGCGGTGGATGGTCACGCACTCAAAGCAGTTGCCGTGGTGCGGGCAGGGCTGGCGGCACGGGCAGTGGTCGCCCGCCTCGCGCACCTGCTGCAAAAATTCCTGCTTGATGCGCCATGCCTCTTCTTTTTTGCCCTCCCGGTCCAGCTTGTCCTGCAAAATGGCCAGTTCGTTGCCGTCGATCTGCATATGTTTTTGCGCCTCGCTTTCTACTGTTCCTGCTTAGCATAGCAAAAAAGGCGGGCTGCGTCAAAACTTTTACCGTAGAAAACCAGTGATTTGTATGAGATGCACAAAAAGTGGACGAATTTTCTGGCAGTTTGCGCGGGCGGTAGTGACTTGCAAAAGCGCGTCCCGTTTGCTACAATGTTAACAACAAGCGAACATCGTCCTCGTTGTGATTGGATTGTTACCGTGTTGGCGGGCAAAACCAAATTTCTCGCGGCCGGCCTGAATAAGGAATGCCCGGCAGTGCAGGAGTTTGGTTCTTTTCGTTTTTTGAGGTAAAAAATCCGTGCTTTGTGCAGAATTTTGCGGTTCATGCCGCATGGTTTGGCAGCGGGAAGGGCATACTTTGCCGGAAAAGACAGTGACGGCGGACGGCGTTTGGCTCACTCTGCAAAAGCGCAGCGAGCGATTCTCACAAAGAACAAGATAGAAAGGAAAATGCAGTTATGAAAACCGTACAGTACACCATCAAGGACGAACTCGGTATCCACGCACGTCCGGCAGGCATGCTGGTCAAGGAGGCTTCCCGCTTCAAGTCCTCTGTTAAGATTGCCGGCCCGAAGAAGGAAGTCGATGCAAAGCGCATCATGGGCGTTATGAGCATGGGCGTTAAGAAGGGCGAGACGGTCAAGCTGACCATCGAGGGTGAAGACGAGGCAGCAGCAGCAGCAGCGCTCGAAGCCTTCATGAAGCAGAATCTGTAAGAGAAACCGGTGCTGTTATCCGAAAACGATGCCGCCGGATGCGCCGCTGCGATGCTGGCGGCGGTCGGCGGACGGGATAACGTGCTCTCCATCACGTGTTGCATGACACGTCTGCGTCTGCGCCTGCGGGATGCCGCGGCGGTGAACGAGACGGGGCTGCGCGCGGCGGGCGCCGCGGGCGTGCTGTGCCGGACGGACGGGGAAGTGCATGTGGTCATCGGCCCGGCTGTGCGGCCGTTGGCGCGCGAGATGGAAAAGCTGGTCGAATAGAAAAGCCCGTCCTCCCGTTTTGGCGGAAGGCGCGGGTGTTCCTCAAGCAGCTGAGGCGGGCGAACGCCCGCCTTTGTTTTTTTGACGGCCGATGTTTGGACAAAAAGAGAGGTAATGAATATGAAAATCATTCGTGCAAAGGATTATAACGACATGAGCCGCAAGGCGGCCAATATCATTTCGGCGCAGGTCATCCTCAAGCCGGATTCCGTGCTGGGCCTTGCCACCGGCTCGTCCCCGATTGGCATTTACGAGCAGCTCATCAAGTGGTACAACAAGGGCGATGTGGACTTTGGCGAGTGCACCACCTTCAATCTGGACGAGTACCGCGGCCTGACGGCATATCACGACCAGAGCTATCACTATTTCATGCATAAGAACTTTTTCGACGCCATCAACGTGCCGGAAAGCCGCATCAACCTGCCGGACGGCGCGCAGATGGACGCGGAGCGCGAGTGCGAGCGCTATGACGCGGCGATTCAGGCGGCCGGCGGCATTGATTTGCAGCTGCTCGGCATGGGCCTGAACGGACATATCGGCTTTAACGAGCCGGACGATTACTTCTCCAAGGGCACGCATTGCGTCGACCTGACCGAGTCCACCATCGAGGCCAACAAGCGCTTTTTTGAGTCCGCGGACGATGTGCCGCGTCAGGCGTATACCATGGGCGTGCAGACCATCATGCTCGCGCGCCGCATCGTGATTGTGGTTTCGGGCGAAAACAAGGCCGACATCGTGCGTCAGGCGTTCTTCGGCCCGGTCACCCCGCGCGTACCGGCTTCCATTTTGCAGCTGCACACCGATGTATCCGTCGTAGCGGACGAGGCCGCGCTGTCCAAGAGCATGGATTTGCTGTAAGCTGCGTGCGCATATATGGAGTTTAAAAATCTCAGGATTTATCAGCCGGACGGGACTTTCCATACGGGCGGTCTGGCGCTTTCGGGCGACCGCATTTCCAGCGCGCCGGTGTCGGCGGACGCCTGCGATATGGATGGGCTGTACGCCATTCCGGGGCTAATCGACATCCACTTCCATGGCTGCGCGGGCTATGATTTCTGCGACGGGACCGAGCAGGCGATTTCGGCCATCGCACGGTATCAGGCGGAGCATGGCGTGTGCGCGATTTGCCCGGCCACGATGACCTATCCGGAGGAAAAGCTGTCCACCGTGATGCAGGCAGCCGCGGCCTACCGTATGGAACGGAGCGGCGCGGCATTGGTGGGCGTCAATCTGGAAGGGCCGTTCCTGTCCCCCGCGCGGAAAGGCGCGCAGAACGGCGCATGGCTGCAAAATCCGGATGCCGGATTGTTCCGCCGTTTGCAGGCGCAGGCGCAGGGACTGATTCGCCTGTGCGAGATTGCGCCCGAGCTGCCCGGCGGGCTGGATGTGATTGGGGAACTGGCGGGCGAGGTGCGCCTGTCGCTGGCGCACACCGAGGCGGATTACGATACCGCGTGCGAGGCGTTCCGGCGCGGCGCGCGCGAGGTCACGCACCTGTTCAATGCCATGCCGCCGCTGACCCACCGCGAGCCGGGTGTCATCGGCGCGGCGCTGGACAACGACGAGGTCGGCGTGGAGCTGATTGCGGACGGCTGCCATGTGCACCCGTCGGCGGTGCGCGTGGCGTTCCGCCTGTTTGAAAACCGGATAATCCTGATTTCGGACAGCATGTCCGCAACCGGACTGGACGACGGGGTGTATACCCTCGGCGGGCAGGAGGTGTCCGTGCGGGACGGCCGCGCGACCCTGCGCGGCGGTACGACGCTGGCCGGTTCGGTCGTCAACCTGTTTGAGTGCATGCGGCGTGCGGTGCAGATGGGCATCCCGCTGGGACAGGCGGTGCGTTCGGCATCGACCAATCCGGCGCGCGCCATCGGCATCCAGCACGATTACGGCTCGCTCGAGCCGGGCAAGCTGGCCAATATCATCCTGCTCGATGAGGATTTGAACATCAACACGCTCATCCTGCGCGGGCAGATTATGTAACCATACGGAAAGGCTTCGGGAATGCGCCCGAAGCCTTTTTTGCGCGCCTTGACC
>NZ_CALWUQ010000045.1 GCF_944384695.1 uncultured Agathobaculum sp.
GCACAGCCCATTTTCGTTTGAAGCTGTACGCTTCAAACGAGGATCTTACTTGTCCTGCAGGCAGGCGATGCCGGGCAGCTCCAGGCCCTCGAGGAACTCGAGCGAAGCGCCGCCGCCGGTGGAGATGTGGGTCATCTTGTCCGCAAAGCCCAGCTTCTCAACCGCAGCCGCAGAGTCGCCGCCGCCGATGATGGAAACCGCACCGGAAGCCGCGATTGCCTTGGCAACTTCCTTGGTGCCGACAGCAAAGGTGTCGAACTCGAACACGCCCATCGGGCCGTTCCAAACGACCGTGCCGGCGTTCTTGACCGCGTCGGAGAACAGCGCAATGGTCTTCGGGCCGATGTCCATGCCCATCATGTTATCCGGCAGCTGACCAGCCTCGTAAACAACCGGCTCTGCGTCCGCACCGAAGTGGTCGCCGCAAACCGTGTCAATCGGGAGCAGGAGCTTGACGCCCTTATCCTCCGCCTTCTTGATAAGGCCGAGCGCGAGGTCCATCTTGTCGTCTTCGCACAGCGAGGTGCCGATCTTGCCGCCCTGCGCCTTGGAGAAGGTGTAAGCCATGCCGCCGCCGATGATGACGGTGTCGCACTTGTCAATCAGGTTGTTGATGACGTTGATCTTATCGGAAACCTTCGCGCCGCCCAGAATGGCAACGAACGGACGGGCCGGGTCGGAGAGCGCCTTGCCCATGATGGAGATTTCCTTGTTAATCAGGAAGCCGCAGACAGCCGGCAGATAGTCGGCAATGCCGGCGGTGGAAGCATGCGCACGGTGAGACGTGCCGAATGCATCGTTTACAAAAATTTCAGCCATATCGGCAAACGCCTTGGCCAGCGCGGGATCGTTCTTGGTCTCGCCCTTCTCAAAGCGGACGTTCTCCAGCAGAACAGCCTCGCCCGGCTTGACTTCCGCCGCGAGCTTCTTGGCATCCTCGCCGACAACATCCTTAGCCAGCTTGACTTCCTGGCCGAGCAGCTCGCTCAGGCGCTTCGCGACCGGCGCGAGCGAATACTTCATATTGACTTCGCCCTTCGGACGGCCGAGGTGCGAGCACAGGATCACAGCCGCATTGTGATCGAGCAGATACTTGATGGTTTCCAGCGACGCGCGGATGCGCTTGTCGTCGGTGATGTTGCCGTTCTCATCCTGCGGAACGTTAAAATCGCAGCGAACGATAACCTTCTTGCCGTTTACGTCGATGTCCTCAACGCTCTTCTTGTTGTACTGCATAAATATCCCTCTCCCTTTCTGAATGTAAAAGTTAGCGATACGGAGCAAATTTTCGGCCTTCCCATAAAAAGAATTCCGTTTCCATTACAAAATTATACTCGTTTCTCCTGTGATTCGCAAGCCAAAATGTGAAAAACCTTGTCTTTCCGTTCTCTTTTAGAGGATTTTTGCGTTTTGCCGGAAATAATTGTGAAATATTAAACAATATGACCAATTGACCTTACGTGCGCGGCTGTCCATAGAACGCTACCGCGAGCGCCTGCGGGCCGGTGTTGGTCAGCACGGACGGTCCAATCGGGCTGCGCAGCACGTTTCTGAAACCGATTTCCGTGCGCAGGCGCTTTTCCATTTCATCCAAACGCGCGGCCGGTACGTCGCCGTACAGCAGCAGCGCCGTCTGCTTCTCCGGCTGCACCACGCGGCCGGACACCTTGCGTATCATGCCGCTGACCAGCGCTTTTTCCCCGCGCACCTTGTCGCATACCTTGACCGCGCCGTTATACACATGGCTGATTGGCTTGAGTCCCAGCGCCTCGCCCACAAAGGCCGCGCCACCCGAAATACGGCCGGACTTTTTCAGGTGCGTCAGGCTGTACACCCCGAGGAACGCCTCCACCCGGTTCAGCCGGCTTTTCACCACGCTGCAAATGGCGTCAAAGCTGTCGCCCTGATCGCGCAGCTGTGCAGCCATCACCACGATGTGTCCATAGATATAGGTATAGGTGGCCGAGTCGAACAGTTCAATCTGCATCGCCTCGCCCGCTTCCTCGCGGAACATGTCGCGCGCCATGCAGGCCGCCTGATAGGTGCCCGAGCCGTTTGCGTTAATCAGCACTCCCAGATAATGCGTGCAGCCGCGCTCGGCCGCGCGCCGGTAGGAATCGAGGAACACCGTCGGCGTAATCATCGCGGTCGTCGGAATCTCCCGGCTGGTTTCGAGCAGCTTGCAGTATTCCTCGGGCGTGATGTCATAGTATTCGCGGATCGTTCGTCCCTCATGCGTGAGCGTAATCGGGATGATTTCAATGCCGTGCTTTTCGACCAGCGCCTGCGGGATATCCGCGGACGAGTCGGTCATAATATGAATTTTTTCCATTTCTCTCTCCTTATCCCTGTGGGAACGGCCCCGCGAGCTTGAGATTTTCAAAACCGGTCTGCCGCAGCGCCTCAAACGCAATCACTGCCACCGAATTGGACAGATTGAGGCTTCTTGCGCCCTCGCGCATCGGGATGCGCACACACCGTTCAGGATGCTCGATCAGCAGGCTTTCCGGCAGACCGCGGGTTTCCTTGCCAAACAGCAGATAATCGCCGTCGCGGTATTCCGCTTCGTGATAGGCGCGCGGCGCCTTGGTGGTCGCGTAGAAGTAGCGGCCGTCTGGATTTTTCTCAAAAAACTCGTTTAAGTTTTTGTACATGCGGACATCGAGCAGGTGCCAGTAATCCAGCCCCGCGCGTTTCATCCGCTTGTCGTCGATTGCAAAGCCGAGCGGCTCGACCAGATGCAGCACGCAGCCCGTCGCCGCACAGGTGCGAGCGATGTTGCCGGTGTTCTGCGGAATTTCCGGCTCGACCAGAACAATATGCAGCATGTGTCTCTCCCCATTTCAAAGCTCTTTTTATTTTAGGGGATATGCATGCATTTTTCAAGGTTTTTGCCGTTTTTTTGCAAAAAGAAATCCCCCGATTTCAATAAACCGGGGGAAAATAACGTCCTGTTATGCAATTTCCGCGTAAACGCCGTAAACATATCCCTGTTCTGATGCCTGCTCATCGGTCAGCACCTCGCCGGTCAGCTGCGGGCCGATGCTGTCGTCGGTGTACGTGCAGCCCAGCTTGCCGGTGTGCAGCGTGAGCGTCTGCGTCTGCTGCGTGCCGTCGGTGAAGGTGACGGTGACGGTCAGGGTCGCGCCGTCAAATTCGTCGATGCGCGCATGCCACTCAGCCTGCACATCGCCCTCTCCGGTAATCTCTCGCGGCTCGCCCCAGAATCCATAGCTCGCTTCCGGGTCATAGTCATCCACAAAGCCGTTTTCCAGCTTCCAGCAGGCATCGGCGCACCATTCCATCTCGGATTCATTCTCCGCTTCGCCCAGACCGTATGGCATCACCACATCCGCACCTTTCATACGCGGGTCGGAAACTGCCGCCGCTGCCGCAGCAGGCGAGCTTTCTCCTGCCTGCAAAGCCTCGTCCGCCGCTGCCGCTATCTCACAATATGCGTTGAAATCAAAATCACGCAGCGTTTTGGCGCGGTACAATCCGCCTTTGTCCATCGACGCACTGACGGTCGCAATATTTTCACCGGTCACACGGAACAAACAGCCGGAAAAAAAGCCTTTTTCCGAATCGTTCACGCCCGCGCCATCTGCAAACACAATTTTACTGTCCTTGGGTGCGATCTCCTCGCCCGTATCCGCTGCATACGCCACAATGCCGAACGAGTGCGCGACGGTTTCCGCCACCGCGTCAGCCGCGGGCTGACCGCTCGTGCGCGACTTCCACACCGCCGTGCCGCCGACCACTACGCCGAACGCACACGCCACGGCCAAAATCCGCTTTGCCATGCCGAACCGGCGGTGCGGCGCAGCTGCCGGATGCTGCGGCATGTCCCGTTGCGCTTCCCGACGCGCCTGCCGCGCCGCTGCGAGGGTGCGCGCCTTCAGCTCATCGGGCGCTTTGATATCCTTCAGTCGGTTCCATTTGTTCCGGTTGTCCATCGTCATTTCCCTCCAGTTCGAGTCTCAGTTTTTTTCGTGCGCGGTGCAAGCGGGTGCGTACCGTCGCGGGGCGGCAGCCCACCAGCGGCGCAATCTCGTCCGTGCCGTACCCCTCGACGTAGTGCAGCCAAACTACGGTACGCAAATCGTCCGGCAGCGCGCGCACCGCCTGCCAGAGTTCGTCGTGTCCATCGTGTACAGGCGCGGCGGCATCCGGCGCCGCTTCCAGCGGTGCGGTGCGTTTGAACCATGCCGAGCGGCACAAATCGTTGCAGCAGTTGACCGTCACGCGCAGCAGCCATGCTTTCAGGTGCTCGTCATCGCGGAAATCGGTCGTATCGCGCAGCAGTCGCACGAACACCTCCTGATACACGTCCTCCGCATCCGCGCGCCCGCCCAGCCGGCACAGCGCCAGTCGATAGACCGCGTCGCCGCAGCGCTCCATCGCTTCACATAGGAATCCGTCCGAACGCAGGTTGGTTTGCATCTTGCTCCATCCTCCTTTCTGCCAACAACACGAATCAAACCGCCAAATTGTTCCCGGCGCGCACCGTCTTTCCGTCTTTTTCCCGGTTTTGTGCCTTGCCTTGTCTATAATGCTTAATTTGTCGATTTCTGAATGTGCAGATTCACCAATAATTATGCAGATTTTTCGGAAATATTGAATAAATTTCATCTTGCAGTTTTATGTAAAATAACTATAATAGAATCATCAAATGTAAGTAAAGTCAATCGTCCAACAGGAACGGAGGTCATTCCCATGCGCAAGAAATATTCTTATTTTGAAGCTCTCGGCCAGATGCTGTCCGATGCCTATCGTGTAAACAGCTCGCTGTTCCACGTCGGCGCTGACATGGCATCCCGCCGCGCGTCCCGCTAAGGCACGCGCCACACCGTTTTCGATATTATCCAATCACCTTTTCTCTTTATACCATTCTCTTTCACGGGGCTGTCCTTTTGGGGCAGCCCTTTCTCTTTGCATATTCTGTGCGGCAGACAAAACGGGCGGCATCATTACGATGCCGCCCGTTTTATCCTGATGTGTTATTTTGCAAAAAAGTCCCGCGTCTGCTTTACGTTTTCGTCGATTGCCGCGCGCAGCGCCTCAGCCGATTCAAACCGTTTTTCCGGCCGCAGGAACTTGTGCAGCTCGACGTGAATCATCTTGCCGTACAGGTCGCCCGCGAAGTCCAGCAGATGCGGCTCGATGGTCGGCGCGCCGCCATCCACAAAGGTCGGCTTGATGCCGATATTGGTCGCCGCGATATAACTCTTTTCACCCACGAGCACCCGTGTCGCATATACGCCGTAAGGCGGCAGCGCCATTTCCGGCGGCAGCGCCAGATTGACGGTCGGCACCTTGAGCACGCTCGTGCCAACGCGCCGTCCGTGCTCGACCACGCCGGTCACCGTGTACGGATGACCGAGGAAGCGCGCCGCGCCCTCCATGTCGCCCTGCGAAATGAGCTGCCGGATGTAGGTCGAGGAAACCACAATACCGTCCACCTTGACGTCCTCAATGCAGTCATAGCCGATGCCGGCCTTTTTGCATTCCTCCGCCATGCCCACGGCATTGCCCTGTCCCTTATAGCCGAATCGGTTGTTGCGGCCCGAAATAATCCAGCGCGCGCCGAACTGCCCGATGAGCATTTTATGGATAAAATCACGCCAGTCCATGTGCTGCATGTGCTCGTCGAAGTGGCCGAAGATGACCTCGTCCACACCGCCGAGTTTTTTGATTTCCTCGCGGCGATAGGCGTTTGCCGTCAGCAGCGGCACCTGCCGCCCCAGCACGACCGAATCCGGATGTACATCAAACGTGAACACCGCGCTTGTGCCGCCAATCTGCCTTGCGCGCTCGACCGCGCGCTCCATCAGCGCCTGATGCCCCAGATGGACACCGTCAAAATAGCCCAGCGCAATCGCGCGCGGCTTTTGATATTCCTGCATCGGGTTGCCCCCCTTCTGAGCGCCTGCCCGCAGGCAGGCCGCTTCTATCGAAAATTCTTGTAAACAAACAGGCCCAGCCCGCCTTTATCCAGCGCGCGCACCTGTCCGAGCATGAGAAAGCGCCCGTTGTGGTAGACGCGGCACAGCGCGCCCTCGCTTTGGGGCAGTCCTGCCGCCTGCCGCGGAAACACGACCGCGCCGCGCGCGATGCGCTCCGCGCCTTCATCGGTCAGCATCACCGCCGGGTGCTCGGCAAACAGGCCGTCCACCGGCAGCAGCAGCGCCTGCACCGTGCCGTCCTGCGCCGCCCGCTCGACCTCGTCGAACGAATGGCACTGCTCCAGCGGATAGGCGCCCGCGCGTGTGCGCACCAGACTGTGCATCACCGCAAGGGCACCGAGCGACACGCCCATATCATGCACCAGCGTGCGCACATACGTGCCCTTGCTGACCGCCAGCCGCAGCGTGCCCTGCTGGGTGCGCTCATCAAAGTCCAGCAGTGCCATCTCATGCACAAAAATGTCACGCGCGGGCCGCTCGACCTCCTTGCCCTTGCGGGCGAGGTCATAGAGCTTTTGCCCGTTCACCTTGACCGCCGAATACATCGGCGGCACCTGCTGCTGCGCGCCCAGAAAGCGCGCCGCCGTCTGCTCCACCTGCGCGCGCGCCGCGGTTTGACCGCTGCGGCGCAGGATTTCACCCGTCACGTCCTGCGTGTCGGTCTCAAAACCGAGCGTAAAACCCGCGACATATTCCTTATCCTGCGCGGCGGCGAAATCCGCCGCCTTGGTCGCCCCGCCGACAAACACCGGCAGCACGCCGGTCGCCAGCGGGTCGAGCGTACCGCCATGGCCGATGCGCCGCGTGTGCAGGATGCCGCGCAGCTTGGCGACCACATCGTGCGAGGTGAAGCCCTGCGGCTTGTCCATCAGCAGGATGCCGCAAAGCTCACTTTGCTGCATGGTACTGCTCCCGTGCGGCCTTGAGGATAGCCGCCTTGGCCTCCTCCATGCCGCAGTCAAAGCTCGCGCCGGCCGCGCGGATATGCCCGCCGCCGCCGCATTTTTTGCAGATGGCCGATGCGTCCATCTCCTTGGTCGTGCGCACGGACGCCTTGACCGTTTTATCCTTGTTTTCGGTCAGCGTAATGCCGATTTGCACGCCTTCAATCTGTCGCGTGAGCGAAGCAATCGAATCCAGGTCGTCCATATCCGCGCCCGTGCGGTCGATATCCGCGCGCCACAGCACCGCCACCGCAATCGCGCCATCCTCATAAAACTCCATCGTGTCGAAGATGATGCGCTCCATCTGGAAGCGCGGCATGGTCTTGGTCTCGAACAGCGCGCGGTTGATTTCGCCGCCGTCAATGCCCGCGGTCAGGCACGCCGCCGCGACCGCATGCGTGTGCGCGGTCGTGTTGGAGAACTTAAAGCACCCGGTATCGGTCGAAACGCCGATATAGATGCACTCAGCGATGTCGGTGGTCAGCTTCACTCCCAGCGCCATAATCACGTCGTACAGCACCTCGGCGCACGCGCCCGCATCCGGCCGGATGAGATTTTGGGCCGCAAAGCCGATATTCGAGCGATGGTGGTCAATCGCCAAATCGACCTTGCCCTTGTAGCCCTCCGCGGTATCGGGGAACAGCTTTTCCTCCGCGATATCGGTGGACACCACAAACTGCGGCCGAAAGCCCTCCGGCGGATAGCAGGGCACAATCAACGGCATATAGCGTTTGGTAATCTCGGGGTTTTCCAAGATAAACGCGGTTTTGCCAATCTGCCGCAGCGCGCGGCACAGCGCGCCCGCGCAGCCCGCCGTGTCGCCGTCCGGGCGGCGATGGCTCAGGATGAGGATATTGTCCGCGCCTTGCAGCGCAGCAGCGGCGCCCGCAACGTCCACGGTCATTCCTCGTCCTCCCCTCCGAGCTTACCCTCGTTTTTCAGTTCGTGCAGCATTTCCGAAATATGCGCGCCGTGGGTAATCGAGTTATCCAGCTCAAACACCAGCTCGGGCGTATAGCGCAGCTGCACCTCATGGCCCACCTCGCGCCGCAGCCAGCCCGCGGCGGATTTCAGGCCCTTCATGACCTCTTTGGCTTGCTGCTCGCTGCCCAGCACCGAGATATAGCACTTGGCATAGCGCAAGTCGTTCGTGACCTCGCAGTGCACGACCGACACCAGCCCATTCTGTACGCGCGGGTCCTTGACAGCGCGCATGGCCTCGGCCAGCGCCTTCATCACTTCTTCCGAAATGCGGTCGATTCGTGTAGACAAAATACATTCCTCCTTTGCGAGGGATGGGTAAATATACGGCACGTCGCAGCATACCGCAATTTCAATTTCATGCAAGACGAGCTTTGCCCGGCTTGCATACTACTGCCCGCGCCGTCGCGGCGCGACCGCCCTTGGTTGCAAGGGCGAGGGGGTTATTCCAAAAAGTTTCCTTGGGAACTTTTTGGATATCTAAGGGGGACAGCGTCCCCCTTAGAGCAATGTTATTGCTTTACTTCCTCCATCACGAAGCATTCAATGATATCCTGCTCCTTGATGTCGTTGTAATTTTCAATGCTCATGCCGCACTCGTAACCGGAAGCGACTTCCTTGACGTCGTCCTTGAAGCGCTTGAGGGTGTTGAGGTGGCCTTCATGGAACACGATGCCGTCACGCACCACGCGCACCTCGGCGTTGCGCTGGATTTTGCCGTCCTGCACATAGCAGCCTGCAACCGCGCCCGCGCCCGTGATTTTAAATACCTGACGCACCTCGGCATGGCCGAGCACAACTTCCTTGAACTTCGGCTCGAGCATGCCCTTCATGGCCTGCTCCATTTCCTCGATGCAGTCATAAATGACGCGATACATGCGCATATCCACGCCCTGCTGCGCCGCCGAATCGGTTGCGGTGCGGTCGGGACGCACATTAAAGCCGACAATAATCGCACCGGACGCCGCGGCCAGCATGACGTCGGACTCATTGATGGCGCCGACCGCGCCGTGGATGACCTTGACGCGCACCTCGTCGTTCGAGAGCTTCTCGAGCGAAGAGCGAATCGCCTCGACCGAGCCTTGTACGTCGGCCTTGACGATGATGTTCAGCTCCTTCATCTCGCCTTCCTGAATAGAGGCGAACAGGTTGTCGAGCGTGACCTTGTGGAACTGCTTGTTGCGTTCTTCCTTTTCCTTGTCCTTGCGCTGCTCGACCAGCTCGCGCGCCATCTTCTCGTCATCTACCGCGTCGAAGATATCACCCGCGCCCGGCACCTCAGCCAGACCGATAATCTCAACCGGCACGGACGGCCCGGCTTCCTGAATCTTCTTGCCGTCGTCGTTGGTCATGGCGCGCACGCGGCCAACCGCCGTGCCGGCAATGACCGTATCGCCCGCATGCAGCGTGCCGTTCTGCACCAGCAGCGTCGCCACCGGGCCGCGGCCCTTGTCGAGCTTGGCTTCGATGACCGTGCCGTGCGCCTTGCGGTTCGGGTTGGCCTTGAGGTCGGCCATTTCCGCCGTCAGCAGCACCATTTCGAGCAGGTTTTCAATGCCCTGACCAAACTTTGCCGAAATCTGGCACACAATCGTGTCGCCGCCCCACTCCTCGGGGACGATTTCGTACTCGGTCAGCTGCTGGAGCACGCGGTCCGGGTTTGCGCCCGGCTTGTCGATTTTGTTCACCGCCACGATAATCGGCACGTTTGCCGCCTTGGCGTGGTTGATGGCCTCAATGGTCTGCGGCATCACGCCGTCGTCCGCCGCAACGACCAGAATGGCAATATCCGTGACCTGTGCGCCGCGGGCACGCATGGATGTGAACGCAGCATGGCCCGGGGTATCGAGGAAGGTAATCGGCTTGCCGCCCACCTGCACACGGTATGCGCCGATATGCTGGGTGATGCCGCCGGCCTCGCCCTCGGTCACCTTGGTCTTGCGGATTGCGTCGAGCAGGCTGGTCTTGCCGTGGTCAACGTGACCCATAACCACCACGACCGGGTCGCGCGGCTGCAGTTCGTCCTCGCTGTCCTCGTGCTCGTCAAACAGACGCTCCTCAATCGTGACGTGTACTTCCTTCTCGACCTTGCAGCCCATTTCCTCGGCTACGATTGCGGCGGTATCAAAGTCGATAATCTCCGAGATGGAAGCCATCACGCCCAGCTTGATGAGGCCCTTGATAACGTCCGCTGCGGTGCGCTTCATGCGGGAGGCCAGCTCGCCGACCGAAATTTCGTCCGGAATCATGACCTTGACCGGAATCTTCTTGAGCGCCGCCATCTGCTGCTGACGCTGCAGGCGCTTCATCTTCTCCTGCTCCTCCTGACGGCGCTTGTTGCCGAAGGGCTTGGAGCGCTGGTCGGACTTTTTGGTTAGCTTCTGTTTTTTCTGGCCGCGGGATTCCATGCGCTCCGCCTTGGCGTCAACCAGCTTGTCGACATGGTCATCATACTTGGCAAGGTTGACGTCGCCGGTGCCGCGGGTGTCGATGCGGTGCACCTGCTTGACCTTGGTGCTGGCGGGCTGCGCCGGTTTCTCTCCTTCCGGCTTGGCTTCCTTCGCAGCATTGGCGTCCTTCTGCGCGTCCGATGCCGGCTGTTCCTTTGCCGGCTTCTCTGCTTTTTCCGTCTTGGCGGATGCGCCGGAAGATTGCTGGCTGTTCAGCACCTGCTCCAAATCGGCCACCTGATGATGCTGCGTCATATATTCAAAGATGACGCTCAGCTCCTCATCACCGAGCACCTGCATATGGTTCTTGGGGGTCGTGCAGTACTCGGTCAGGATTTCGGTAATCTCCTTGGTGGATGCGCCGAAATCCTTTGCGACCTCATGCACCCGATATTTATTCTCTATTGCCATGGGCAACTCCTCCTATACACTGTTCTTCGATGCAGCCGTACAGGCTGCATCGAGAGGGGACGCACCGCGTGAAACGCGGATGCGTCCAAAGCTGCGCAAAGTTCCGATGCACGAAACTTTGCTTCGCTCTGGTATCCCATGCGCCGGCAAAGCCGGTGTATGGGATGAAAATCACCGCTCTGCTTCGCTGCGCGGGGATTTTCTATGAAAGACGCGCTTTGCGCGTGGGTTTTTGGTGGGTTTGTGCTGCGCGGTCGGACGGCTGCCGTTTCCGCTGCGCTGTGGGGCTGTGCGTCTGCGTTCGTCCGTCCTGCGCTGCGGTTTGGCATGTGCAACCGGCTTTTCGTCCGCCGCAGGCTGCGCCTCCCGGTTGCGGGGTTTCTTTTTCCCCCGGCGGGACCGGATACGCACATTCTTCTCGCCCAGCTGTGCGGCAACCGCTTCATATTGCGGATGCTGCGCAGCCAGCTTGCCGATGGCCGCAGCCGCCATGCCGATGTCGCTGAGTGCGCACACGGCGCAGCCGTTCTTGCCAATCGCCGCGCCGAGTTCGTCCTTGCCGTGCGGCAGGGTGATGCACGGCACGTTGGCCCGCGCGGCATATACCGCTGCTTTTTTTGCGGTACTTTCGCCCGCGTCCGCCGCTACCAGCACACAGCGCGCTTTGTGGTCCGCGCAGAGCTGACGCACCAGCTCATCGCCAAACGCCAGCTTACCGGCGCGCCGCGCCAGCCCCAGCATACCGAGACAGGGGTCATTCGCCATGCGCACCCTCCTGTTCCATCTGCTGCTCCAGCTGGTCGTAAACCTCTTCGGGAACCGTTACGGACAGTGCGCGCTCGATTGCGCGGCTCTTGCGCGCCTTTTTCAGACACTCCGGCTTGCCGCACAGGTAAGCACCGCGGCCGGGCGCCTTGCCCTTGAAGTCGAGCGTTATCTCGCCTTCCGGCGAACGCACCACGCGAATCAGCTCACGCTTGGGAAAATGCTCGCGGCAGCCAAGGCATTGCCGCATGGGGATTTTCTTCTGCACCATATTCTGCCGCACCCCCGTAATGTTATTCGCCCTGAGATGCGGGAGCGATGTCGATCTTGCAGCCGGTCAGCTTAGCGGCAAGACGCGCGTTCTGGCCTTCCTTGCCGATGGCAAGCGAAAGCTGGTCGTCCGGCACGATCACGCGGCAGGACTTGTTATCCGCCTGCATGGTCGCGGAAATAACGTCCGCCGGTGCCAGCGCTGCGGAAACAAACTGCGCGGTGTCCTCGTTCCACTTGATGATGTCGATTTTCTCGCCGTTCAGCTCGCCCGTGATGTTGGCCACACGCGCGCCGCGCGTACCGACGCAAGCGCCGATGGGGTCGACGTTTTCATCGTGCGAAACGACCGCGATTTTGGTGCGGTTGCCCGCCTCACGCGCAATGCTCTTGACCTCGACCACACCGGAATGGATTTCCGGTACTTCCAGCTCGAACAGGCGCTTGACCAGACCCGGATGCGTGCGGGAAACCACGACCTGCGGGCCGCGCGTACCGCGGCGCACTTCAATCAGGTAGACCTTGATGCGCTGGCCCTCGACCAGCTCCTCGCCGCGAACCTGCTCGGAAGCGGAAAGCACTGCCTCGCTCTTCTCGCCGCCCGAAACCACGTCCAGATATGCATTGCCCGAGCGCGGGTCAATGCGGGCGATGACGCCGGTCAGAATCTCGTGCTCCTTGCTCTCGAACTCGGAAATCACCATGCCGCGCTCCGCCTCGCGGATGCCCTGAATGATGACCTGCTTTGCGGTCTGCGCTGCGATGCGGCCAAACGATTTGGTCGGGATGTCGATGTCGATGATATCGCCCACCATCGGGTTCTTCTTGTACTCCGCAGCCTCCTCGAGCGTGATTTCCTCATATGGCTCGTAGAGGTCCTCCGCCCTGACCACGGTCTTGCGCACATACATGCGGATGGTTTTCTTATCACGGTCGGGCTCGACAAACACGTTATCCGTCATGCCGTCGTTGTCGCGCTTGTATGCGGTAATCAGCGCCTGACCCACGCGGTCCAGCATGTAGTCCACCGGTATGCCTTTTTCCTTTTCGAGCTGCTCCAGCGCGTCAAAAAATTCTGCGTTCACCATTTTTTCCAATCAAACTCCTTACTTATATCTCAACCGCAAGCCGTACTGCGGCAATGTCCGCCGGCTCGTAAACCGTGCGCTGTCCGCCGGTTTCCAGCGTGACGTTGCCGTTTTCATAGGCAACCAGCGTGCCTTCGACCTGTTTTGCGCCACCCACCGGCTTATAAAAGCCGACCTCAACCGGATGGCCGAGGAACGCGGCAAAGTGCTCGGGCTTTTTCAGCCGCCGCGACAGCCCCGCCGAGGATACGCACAGCGTATAGGACGGCATGCTGTCAAATTCCTTTTCGTCAAGCATCGGGTCGAGCGCGCGCGAAACCTGCTCGCACTGGTCGATGTTTACGCCGTCCGGATGGTCGACGGTGACGGTCAGCATATACTGTCCGCCTTCCTTTTCAAATTCCACGTCCCACAGGGAAACGCCGGCCTGTTCGCACAGCGGCCGGACCAGTTCCTCCACGCGGGCGACAATCTGCTTTGCCTGCAAAGCCGTCCCTCCTTCAAAAAAAACTCCAAGCAAAGCGTAAGGAGTGGCTTTCGCCACTCCTTACGGTTACTTTCTTACTGAACGTGCTTAGTATATCACGTTTTTTCTGTAAATGCAAGGCATTTTCGTGCAGAAAACGTGTTTTTTCTAAAATTTGTTTATCGCCGCCGGTTACTCCGCGTATGAAAAAAGGTTATCCAGTAAGCACGCTACTGGATAACCTTTTTGAAAGCAGTCTTTACTTGACCAGCTCGATGATTGCCATTTCGGCAGCGTCGCCGCGGCGGGGACCGGTCTTGATGATGCGGGTGTAGCCGCCGTTACGGCTTGCATACTCCGGTGCGATCTCAGAGAACAGCTTCGCTACAACAGCTTCCTTGGTGATGAAAGCCATCGCCTGACGGCGGGAAGCCAGCGTGTTCTTCTTGCCAAGGGTAATCATCTTCTCAGTCAGCGGGCCGACTTCCTTGGCGCGGGCAACGGTGGTCTCAACCTTGCCGTTCTCCAGCAGGTAGGTCACCATCGCACGCAGCATAGCCATACGGTGGTCCGTCGGACGGCCGAGCTTGCGATTGTTAGCCATTCGTGTTTACCTCCAAAATAAAGTAAAGGCGGCGGCGCGGCTTATCGTGCCGCCGCATGTGGTTCTTGTCATGAATCGGTACGGTTACGCAGCAACCGTCCGGATCATTCCTCGGACTTGGCCAGATGCAGGCCCATGGCCTCCAGCTTGCCGATAACCTCTTCGAGCGACTTGCGGCCCAGGTTGCGGACCTTCATCATGTCCTCTTCGGAAGTGTTGATCAGATCCTCTACGGTGTTGATGCCTGCGCGCTTGAGGCAGTTGAACGAACGCACAGAGAAGTCCAGCTCCTCGATGGTCATTTCAAGCACCTTATCGTGCTGCGCTTCGGCCTTCTCCACAACCGTGGACTTGGAGCCGATCTCCTCGGACAGGTCAACGAACAGGTCGAGGTGGTCGCGCAGGACCTTCGCGCCGAGCGAAACAGCGTCGCGCGCGGTGATCGTGCCGTCGGTCCATACCTCGAGCGTGAGTTTATCATAGTCGGTCAGGTCACGCACACGGGTGTTTTCCACCGTATAGTTGACCTTGTAGACCGGCGTGTAGATCGAATCCACCGGAATGACCCCGATGGAGGTCTGATGCTGCTTGTTCTTCTCAGCCGGCACATAGCCGCGGCCGGAAGTCAGCGTGATCTCCATGGACAGACGCGCGTCGCTCATCAGGGTGGCGATGTGCATGTCGGGATTGAGAATCTCAACCTCGCCGTCGGCATGGATATCACCGGCCTTGACTTCGCCCTCACCGGCGGCCTCGATGTAGACCGTCTTGGGGCCGTCGCAATGCAGCTTGGCAATGATGCCCTTGATGTTCAGCACGATTTCGGTCACGTCTTCCTTAACGCCCGGAATGGTGGAGAACTCATGCTGCACGCCGGCAATTTTGATGCTCGACGCTGCCGTACCGGGCAGCGAGGAGAGCAGGATGCGGCGCAGGGAGTTGCCCAGCGTGGTGCCGTATCCGCGTTCGAGCGGCTCTACAACGAACTTCCCGTAAGAACCGTCCTCAGCGAGCTGTTCACAGTCAATACGCGGCTTTTCGATTTCGATCATGTGGTACCCTCCTTCACGTTGGTTGGAAACTTGAAACGGAACAGGCGAAGCAGACGCCGCGCCCGTTCCAAAAGCGAGGGTCTATTATTTCGAGTACAACTCGACGATGAGGTGCTCGGACACAT
>NZ_CALWUQ010000046.1 GCF_944384695.1 uncultured Agathobaculum sp.
CGAAAAGTTCACAAAAAACAAAATAGCCTGCACGATCAGGCAATCATGCAAGCTATTTGTTGTGGTGACCCAGCGGGGATTCGAACCCCGGACACCCTGCTTAAAAGGCAGGTGCTCTGCCGACTGAGCTACTGGGTCATATTTGGTTGGGTAATAAATGCCGGACTGATTCGGATAAAAATGGAAGGGAGGGCTGGATTCGCTTTTCTGCGGAAAAGCCACGGCGGTTCAAACAATCCACTGGATTGTTTGTAAGAGCCGCCTTTCGAATCCGGTCATAAGAAGATGCAATGGCAGGGACGGCTGGATTCGAACCAGCGAATGTCGGCGTCAAAGGCCGATGCCTTACCGCTTGGCGACGCCCCTGTATCCGTTGAATCAAACGACAAACCGCACCCTAAGCATAACGCGCTGCGAGAGGCAGCGCGTCGTAGGGTCATATGGGGTGGGTAAAGGGACTCGAACCCTCGACCCTCGGAACCACAATCCGATGCTCTAACCAACTGAGCTATACCCACCATATTCTGTTTCGCCAGCGGAAGTTTGGCACGCCAGGAGGGATTCGAACCCCCGGCCTACTGCTTAGAAGGCAGTTGCTCTATCCGGCTGAGCTACTGGCGCATATCAATTCCGGCAACCCGATGCCTGAAATTTTGGAGCGGGTGATGGGAATCGAACCCACGTGTTCAGCTTGGAAGGCTGACATTCTACCATTGAACTACACCCGCGGGTTTTTCTGACGCTTAAATAGTATACCAACGATTGCGGATTTTGTCAACAGCTTTTTTGATTTTCTTTAAAAGAAATTTTGTTGTGTTTCTGAAAATTTTAAAAATGGTGGGGTGCGTCATCAAAAAGCAAATGCACATGCTTTACTGAAAGCACAAAAGGGGGATGCAGTGTGGGCTACACGATTTTACTGGCCGAGGATGAGGCGGCCATGCGCGAGGTGGTTGCGGATAACTTTTCCTTTCTGTGCAAATTACGCTTGAGAATTGCAGAGAAATGCGGTAAACTGATAATAGGAAAGATGGATGCACGGAAAGGGTGAGAAATATGTTTGGTTTGAATGCGATAGGAAGCGGCGGTAGCAGAGCGTATTCGTCCGCCTATCTGGAACGGGCGGCCGGTGCGCGCAGTATGGAGCTGATTCAGGCCGTCAGCCCTGCCCAAACCACGGCAGTCTCCCCTGTGCCGGTAGTGGCTTCGGTAAAACGGGATGCAGCGCAGGCGGTACCGCAGCAGGAGACACCGCAGCTGCCCTTCCAGCAGGAGGGTGTGGACCCGGTCGAGTGGGCCGTCCGTGGCCGCATTCAGTATGCCGATGGGACAGGGCAGACCGCAGCCGAAGATACGGCTGCGCCGGAAGGTCAGGCCATGTCCGAAGCCAAATCTGCGCAGGAAGTCATGGAGGAAGGCGAGTGCCAGACCTGCAAGGAGCGCAAATATCAGGATGGCTCGGATGACCCGGGCGTTTCGTATAAAACGCCAACCAATATTGCTCCTGAGGCGGCGGCTTCCGCGGTTCGCGGCCATGAGCAGGAGCATGTCAGCCGGGAGCAGTCCAAGGCGCAGCGGGAAGGCCGGGATGTGGTCAGCCAGTCGGTCACGATTCATACTGCGATTTGCCCGGAGTGCGGCAGAGTTTACGTCTCCGGCGGTACGACCCGCACCACTACGCGGCAGGAAAAAGCCGCGCAGTTATATCAGCAGCAGGGGGGGCAAGCCCCCAGCCAGTTCCAGTCTGTGGCATAAGAGAAACAGTCGGCTTTTCAGCCGACTGTTTTTTTATACGTTATTGCAGTTCAATTGTGACCGCCTGCTCTTCCAGCAATTCCAAATCGTCATTCGGCTGCCAGAAGCATACGTCGGTAATCTGTGCAATCTGCTCGGCGGTGGCATCCGGATATTCGAGTGTCGTGATGCACAGGCTGTTTTCGCGGTCGTAGGCATAGTCAATATAGCAGTCGGCATCGAGTTCCGTGCCGTCCGCATTCAGAAGCGAAAACTGCACGTTGCTCATGGTCACCGGACCATGGAACGAGAATGTTGCGACGGCGCGGTGCTCGCCAATGTCCAGACTTTCGAGCGTATAGCCGCCTGTGCTGTCGTCAGTCAGCGGCATGCTGTCCAGCGCGCCCTTAACCTTGTGCGAGCGATACTGACCAATGCAGGGGATGAGCGTGACCGATTTGGTATCCACATTGGCACCGAGGAATTCAAAGCTGTTGGTCGCCCGGCTGATGCCGCCGCCGACGCTGCCGTTCGAGATGACCGGCAGGTAATTGCCCTTGTCGTCGCGCAGCACAAAGTCGGTCATGGGGTCCTCCGCCTGTTCGCTCAGTGTGATGGTCGAGCCAAACGGAGAAATCGAAACGCGCTCAATGCGTGGTTCATAGTGCATATGATAGGTTTGCCCGTCATATTCTGTGGAAAAATCGACGGTGAAATCCTGCTTGGGATCCACGGTCAGCGTCTCGACCGCGACTGCACTCTTGTCCACCGACATCGCAAACTGGAAGTTTGCGTCATTGATATCGCTCGAGCCGCCGTCGTAAAGCACAAGGTCAAACTGGTCGGGCAGCGCCTCTTTCAGCACGATGCGGCGCACGCCGGTCAGCGTGTATGCGTCCGGCATGGTCGCTTCGTTTTCAATCGCACCGGTCGTGTCGAGCTGTTTGCCGTTGACCTGCGCGAAGAAGGTGGGCGCAGTCCAGTTGATGCGGGTGGAGAGCGATGAATGTTCGCTGCTTGCTACCTCAATCGGTGTTTTGCTTTTCAGCGTATAGAACACCAGCATATAGCTGTCATCCACGGCAAGGTTGTCAATGGTCAGCGTTTGGTCGCCGTTGGTGTCGCTCATGCCGACAGCGGCGTTGTATTTTTCATACTTGCCCTGATATTCGGCATATTCCGAGCCGCTGTTTTGCGTAAAGTAGCCGATGGCGTTGCGTGCCATTTCCAGCACGGTCGGCGCTGCCGCTGCCGCCCCAATCACCAGCGCGGCGGCAATGCCGATGCAGACAGCAGTGCGCGGTGCGCGGCGCTTTTTGATGGGAGTCACCTGCTCTGGCAGGTCGTGCAGGAGCGCGTCCATGCGCTCGTCAAAGCCCGCGGGAACCGGGCTGTCCTCGCGCTGTGCGCGCGCCTTGAGCTTTTCGTCAAATGTCATGTCTCATTCCTCCTCCAGCAGCGTGCGCAGACGGTTCCGCGCGCGGGACAGGCGGCTGCGCACCGTCCCCTCGCGCACGCCGAGCGCTTTTGCGATTTCGGCGGTCGTCATATCCTCGTAGTAAAACAGCACAGTCGCTACGCGATAATCCTCGGGCAGGGCGCAGACCGCGTCCCACAGCGTAAAGTCGTGCCTGTCCTCCGCGCCGCCTGCAAGCGGCTCCAAATCATCCGTATAGGTCAGGCGTGCGCCGCGGCGGTGGTGCTCATAGGCGCAGTTGACCGTAATTTTAATCAGCCAACCCTTGAGCGCTTTCTCGGCGCGCAGCCGCCCGAAGGCCTGCCACGCACGTAAGATGGCTTCGCTCACCGCGTCCTCCGCGTCCGCGTCGCTCGCAAGCAGAGCGCGGGCGGCGCGGTACATCGCGCGGCGGTGCGCCGTCACGGCGGCGGCAAAGCGTTCGCGCGGGTCGTCCTGTATCTGGCTTAGCAGTATTTCCATTGTATCACCTCGTCTCGTTGTCCGGACACTTTAAGGATGCACGGAGGCGGGGGATTGTTCCCGGAGAAGGAGAAAAAATTTGCCGCCGGACCAAAGCCCGGCGGCATTGTATTAAATCGTGTCGATGATGAGCTTGCCGTTCTCGGCGCGCAGATACGCGCCCTTGAGCGGCTGTTCGCCTGTGACGATGGCAGTCGCCAGCGGGTTTTCCACCTCTTTCTCAATCAGGCGGCGCAGGTTGCGCGCGCCAAACTTGAGCGAGAAGGATTTTTCGACCAGCCAATCCAGCAGGCTGTCGTCCCACGTCAGACGGATGTCCTTATCGGCCAGATTGTCGCGCAGCTCGCCCAGCATGATGACCGAGATGCGGCGGAAGTCCGCTTCGGTGAGCTGGTTGAAAGCGATGATTTCGTCGATGCGGTTTAAGAACTCGGGGCGCATGATGTCCTCAAGCGCCTTCATCGCGCGTTCACGGCTCTGCTGGCTGACCGTGCGGCCAAAGCCTGCGGGTGCGCCGCCGGTCTGCGAACCGGCGTTCGAGGTCATCACGATGACCGTATTCTCAAAGCTGACCACGCGGCCCTGCGCGTCGGTCAGGCGGCCGTCGTCGAGGATTTGCAGCAGCGCGTTGAGCACATCCGGGTGCGCCTTTTCGATTTCGTCGAACAGCACGACCGAGTACGGGCGGCGGCGAATCTTTTCGGTCAGCTGGCCGGCTTCGTCATAGCCGACATAGCCCGGAGGCGAACCAATCAGGCGGGAAACCGTATGCTTTTCCATATATTCCGACATGTCCAGCCGCACCAGCGCGTCGGGCGAGTCGAACAAATCAAGCGCGAGCTGCTTGACCAGCTCGGTTTTGCCCACGCCGGTCGGGCCGACGAACAGGAAGGACGCAGGCTTGCGCTTGGGGCTGATACCCGCGCGCGAGCGGCGGATGGACGCGCAGACCGCGTCAACCGCTTCGTCCTGCCCGATGACATGGCTCTTGAGGCGTTCCTCCATGCCGCGCAGCCGCGCGGACTCCTTTGCCGCGACCTTGGCGGCCGGGATACCGGTCCACAGCTCGATGACCGAGGCGAGCAGCTGTTCATCAACCGTGGGCGCGGGCTTGCACAGCAGCTCGTGCAGCCGTTCCTCGACCTGCAGCAGACGCTGGCGGCAGGACGCGATGCGGGCGTAGGTGTCCTCCTGCTCGTCGCGCGCGCTCGACTGGGTGAGCAGGTCGAGCTGGGTCTGAAGCCCCTCCATTTCGGTTTGCAGGGCGGGGATTTCGGACAGCTGCGGCGAATCCAGATTGAGCCGCGAGCAGGCTTCGTCAATCAGGTCGATGGCCTTGTCGGGCAGGAAACGGTCGGTGATATAGCGTTCGCTCATCTCGGCGGCGCGGCGGCAGATTTCGTCCGGCACCTGTACGCCGTGGAAGGTTTCATAGTACGAGCGGATGCCCTTGAGGATTTCGGTCGTCTCCGCGACTGACGGCTCCCCGATATAGACCGGCTGGAAGCGTCGCTCAAGTGCGGCGTCCTTTTCGATGTGCTTGCGGTATTCCTTGAGCGTCGTCGCGCCGATGACCTGAATATCGCCGCGGGCAAGCGCGGGCTTTAAGATGTTCGCGGCGTTCATCGAGCCTTCCGAGTCGCCCGCGCCGACGATGTTGTGCACCTCGTCGATGACAAGGATGATGTTGCCCAGCCGTTTGACCTCGTCAATCAGGCCCTTCATGCGGCTCTCAAACTGGCCGCGGAACTGCGTGCCCGCAACAAGGGCGGTCAGGTCGAGCAGATGCACTTCCTTATTCCGCATCTTGAACGGGATGCGGCCTTCGTTGATGCGCACGGCAAGCCCTTCCGCGACAGCCGTCTTGCCGACGCCCGGCTCGCCAATCAGGCAGGGATTGTTCTTCTGGCGGCGGTTGAGAATCTGGATGACGCGGTCGGTCTCGCGTTCGCGGCCAACGATGTGGTCGATGCGGCCTTCGGCAGCCTTGCGCGTCAGGTTTTCGCAGTAGTTGTTCAGATATTTGCGCTTCTTATCGTCGCGCGGGGGCGCCTGCGTGCGCGTGCGCGCGCCTTCTGCACCGCGCAGCGGTCGCTGCGGCGGCAGGGAAGAGGGCGCGGGCGGGTTGGAAATGGGGTCGGTTTCGTGCGGCGCGTCGTCGTCCGAACCGTCCGCACCGGCGGTAACCAGCTCGTTTAAGTCGGACAGCGAGCCGATTTCACTCGAAAGGGCTTCGAGGTCGTCCTCCGTGATGCCCATTTGTTCCATGATGTTGTCGAGCGGCTTGACGCCCAGCTCGCGCGCGCACTTGAGGCACAGCCCCTCCTGCGTGGTCTTGTCCGGGCCTTCGATTTTGGTGATAAACACCACCGCGATGTTCTTTTTGCACCGCGAGCACATTGGCATGTTCATAAGAAAAACTCCTTTGGGGAAGTGGGAAAACAAAAATCAGATGGCCACCGGCAGCACGTCAATCAGCTTTGCCAGCAGCAGACTGTGGGAGACCCGTTCGGGGGACAGCCAGCCGAGCGGGGAATAGGCGATGGGATAGACCCACCAGACGCCGAGCAATATCAATGCAACCAGTACGGCGCCGGCCGCAAGGCCGACCGCACCGCCCGCGAGCGAATCGAGAATGCCCAGCGGGGTCAGGTGTGCGATGGCGTGCAGGCTCTTGGCGGCAAGGCCGACCAGCCAGCCGAACAGGATGCAAAACAGGATGAGCAGCAGTACAAACGCCACGCTTTCGGCCATCGAGACGGCGGCCTCGGTCGCGGTCTGGCGCAGCGCATCCAGCGCGCCGGCGGCGCCGCTCACGCCCGCCTGCTTTTCAAAAATATCGCCGACGATGGGGGTGACAACCCATTCCGCCACATAGGGGGCGGCGGCGCGGGCTGCGAAAAAAGCGGCGGCGACTGCGATGACGCGGCCGACCAATCCGGTAAGCGCGCCGAAAAAGCCGCGCCGGAAGCCGAGAATGAGATTGATAAGCAAAATCGCCAGAATAATCAGGTCGGGCAGGTTGCACAGGCCGGTGAGTACGGATAAAACGTCAGTTGGCATTGGTGATTTCCTCGGAATGTTCGGAATGCGCGGTGAAAAGCCGCGCGTTTTTGGTATAAAGGGCGCATACGGTGCCGTCGTCGGTCAGCAGCACGCGCCGCGCGCCGACCGCTTCGGTATTGCACCACTGGGGATTGAACGACGTATCATAAACGGTCACGCCCGAAGCACTCAGCACTGCCGTGCCCGCTGCGGAAATTGCCAGCGCGGAGGGTTCCTCCGTCAGCGCGAAGGGGCCGGACAGCGTGCCGCCGCGTATCGTATACACGTCACTGCGCGCGCCGCCCGAATAGGAGCGCGTAGCAATCGCCAGCATATTGTCGTGCGCAGTGAAGGAAATAAGGTCGCTGGAGGCGATGGTAAGCGTATGCTCGGCCTCGCCGCTGCGGTCGATAAGGTATAGGCCATCATCGCACAGGACGGCGGCGGTGCTGCTTTCCGGATAGCAAAGCGCCATGCCGAGCGTATCCTCCAGCATGACCTTCGCATCGAGCGAGCCGCTGGACACATCGTAAAACAGCACATAGGAGTTGAGCGCCACGCCCTCCTGTTGGAAGGCAAGCGCGGCAAGCGTTTTGCCGTCCGGGAACAAATCAGCCGATACGATATAGTATTCCGAGGACTGGTATTTGAATACCTCCTTGCCCGAGGTGTCGTAGACCGCGACTGCGGTGCGGTAGCCCTGCTCGTCGGTCACAAGCGTAAAGCGGCCGTCCTGACCGATGCTGCCGGTGATGATGGCGGAGTCGAGGCTCAGCTCGGCTACCGCCGTGGCGGAATTGGTCAGCACCGCCTGCATGCCGCCGCGGTCATAGACCAGCACATAGTCGTCGCTGGCCTCCACCACCGGGGAGGAATATCCCAGCGTGTATTTCATCGTGGTCACGCTGCCGGGGCGCGCCAGAAACAGGGAATCGTTATCCGCATAGGCGATGCCCGCTTCAAACAGCGCGGCATCCGAAAAGGTGCCGTTTTCATAGTTGATGGTTGTAATATCGCCCTCATGCTGCTTGAAGCCCGCCACCGCATATTCTACAAAGCTGGCAATGGAAGTGGGCGTGAACAGGCGGTAGTTGGAGAGCAGGAATAGAAATGTGCAGACCACCAGCAGCCAGCCGCAAACCGAGCGCAGCAGCGCGGTCAGACGCACGCGCCGGTCCTTGCTTTCGCGCAGCAGACGGCGGCGTTCCTTCCGTGAGGACGGGAAACGGATGATATTCTGTTTGGACTTGGTGGGCTGTTGTTCGCTCATGTTGTTCCGTCTCCTCATTGTATCGCGTTTGGGGGTGGAAAATGTGAATAAAAAATAAATTATCCGAAAAGCCGCTTACGTATGCAGATGGAAGCGGTCAAGCTCCGGCGTATGCTCGTACCACAGCCGGTTCATAAACAGGCCGCAGGCGGGCAGGGTCGGTCCGGCCTGCTCGCGGTCGCCTGCGCGCAGGATAGCGGAAACATCGTCCGGCGTCAGCTTGCCGCCGCCGACATAGGTGAGCGTACCCGCGATGGCACGCACCATATTGTACAGAAAGCCGTCCCCGCATACGCGGATGCGGATGAAATCGTCCACCGGTTCGACTTCGCACCAGAAGATGGTGCGCACCGTGCTTTTGACCGGCGTGCCCTGACTGCGCACGGCGGCAAAGTCCTGTTTCCCGACAAAGCGCTGTGCGCCCGCCTGCATGCGCGCGATATCGAGCGGATAGTGATAGCGGTAAGCATAGCGCGCATGGAACGGGTTGCGCAGGGTGGACGGGAAAATATAGTAGGCGTATTCCTTTTTGGTGCAGTCGAAACGGGCGTCAAAGTCCTCCGGCACCTCGGCAGCGCCCGAAACTGCAATGTCCTCGGGCAAAAAGCTGTTGAGCGCGTAGGGCAGACGCTCCATCGGGATGGTGCAGTCCGCTTTGAAGTTTGCGACATACCGGCGCGCATGCACGCCGGAATCTGTGCGCCCCACGCCCGAGACATGCACCTTCTGGCCGAGCAGACGGAAAACCGCCGTTTCCATGGACTCCTGAATGGACGGGCCGTTTTTCTGCACCTGCCAGCCGTTGTAGGACGTTCCGTCATAGGATAAAATGACTGCGATGTTCATAGGCCGTACCGTCCCAGCAGAATGATTGCCGCGAACAGCGCCGCGCAAATCAGCATCGCGCAGATATCCACGCGGGCGATTTTGAGCTGCTTCATACGGGTGCGGCCCACGTCGCCGCGGTACAGCCGGCACTCCATTGCGGTCGCCAGTTCGTCTGCGCGGCGAAATGCCGAGATAAACAGCGGGACCAGAATGGGAATCATGGCTTTTGCGCGCTGCACCAGACTGCCGGATTCAAAATCCGCGCCGCGCGCCTTCTGTGCCGAGATGATTTTCTCCGTCTCCTCGATGAGCGTTGGGATAAAGCGCAACGCAATCGACATCATCATGGAAAGCTCGTGCACGGGAGCGTGCAGCTTTTTCAGCGGGGAGAGCAGCCGCTCCAGTCCGTCGGTCAGCTGGATGGGGCTGGTCGTATAGGTCAGCATCGAGGTTGCGATAATCAGCAGCATCAGGCGGATGACCATGAAGATTGCCGTGCGGATGCCCTCGCGGCTGATATGCAGAAAGCCCCATTGCCAGATATACTCGCCCGGTGTGTAGAACAGGTTGAGTACCGCCGTGAAAGCGACAATAAACAGAATCGGCCGCAGTCCGCGCACGACCAGTCTCGGTGAGATGCGCGAAATGCCGATGATGATGGCCAGAAACGCGACAACCAACGCGTAGGATACCGGCCCTTCCGCAAGGAAGAGCAGCACGATAAACGCAATCGTCAGCACGATTTTAACGCGGGGGTCGAGCCGGTGCACGGCGCTGTCGCCGGGGAAAAACTGGCCGATGGTGATGTCTTTGAGCATCAGCGCGCACCCCCTTTCGCTTTGCAGGCGCGCAGGGCGTCCAGTGCCTGCTGCACCGTATAAACCGAGGTATCTACGTCATGCCCGCGCTTTTTCAGCTCCAGCATGACTTTGGTAATCATGGGGATGTCGAGTCCCGCTGCGATGATTTCATTTGCGTGCGAGAACACCGCGCGCGGCGTGTCGCAGAACAGCACCTTAGCATGGTCCATCACGAGCAGACGGTCGGCCAGCCCGGCGATGTCCTCCATCGAGTGCGAGACAATCAGAATGGTCGCCCCCGACTGCTTGTGGTAGTCTTTGACCAGACCGAGGATTTCGTCGCGGCCCTGCGGGTCAAGGCCCGCGGTCGGCTCGTCCAGCACCAGCACCTCGGGCCGCATGGCAAGGATGCCCGCAATCGCGACGCGGCGCTTTTGTCCGCCGGACAGCGCAAACGGCGACTGGTCCGCCATGCTTTCGTCCAGTCCGACCGCGCGCATGGATTCGATAACGCGCTCGTCGATTTCGGCCTGCTTCAGCCCCATGTTGGTCGGGCCGAAGGCGATATCTCTGGCAATCGTCTCTTCGAACAGCTGGTATTCCGGGTACTGGAACACCAAACCGACACGAAAGCGTGTCTCGCGGGCGCATTTGCCCTTTTCGTTCCAGATGGATTGGCCGTCCAGCAGTACTTCGCCCTCATCGGGCTTCACAAGACCGTTAAAATGCTGGATGAGCGTGCTTTTTCCCGAGCCGGTGTGGCCGATGACACCCAGAATCTCGCCTTTTTCGATTTTCAAATCGACGTGGTCGAGCGCTTTGCGCTCAAAAGGGGTGCCTGCGCCATAGATATGGGTCAGGCCCCGTGTTTCCAGAATGGTTGACAAAGGATTCGTCCTCCTGTGTGTCAAAAATCAGTGGGCGTGCAGCCTCACTGCAGGTATGTTTCGAGGATATCCGCGCATTCGCTGACCGAAAGCGCGTCGATGGGCAGGGTTTCGCCGTCCTGCCGGTCGAGGTCATAGAGCACCTCGATGGTCTGCGGCACGGTCAGCGACGCGGCGCGCAGCGTGTCCACCTGTGTGAAAATTTCGCGCGGCGTACCGTCCATCAGCACATTGCCCTGATGCATGACCACCACGCGACCGGCCTGCACGGCCTCGTCCATATGGTGGGTAATCAGGATGACGGTGATGCCGAATTTGCGGTTCAGCTCGCGCACAACCGCCATGACCTCGCGCCGGCCCTGCGGGTCGAGCATAGCGGTCGGCTCGTCAAGCACAACGCAGCGCGGCATCATGGCAATCACGCCTGCGATGGCGACGCGCTGCTTTTGTCCGCCGGACAGCCGGTGCGGCGCCTGTGCGCGGTATTCATACATGCCGACGGCCTTGAGCGCTTCGTCCACGCGCTTACGGATTTCCGCAGGCGGAATCCCCATGTTTTCCAGCGCAAACGCCACGTCCTCCTCGACCACAGTCGCCACCAGTTGGTTGTCCGGGTTCTGGAACACCATCGAGACGGTCTTGCGCACCTCGTAGGTGTTGTTTTCGTCCCGCGTGTCCATCATATCGACGTAGCACACGCCGCCGGTGGGCAGGCGGATGGCGTTAAAGCAGCCCGCGAGCGTGCTTTTGCCCGAGCCGTTGTGCCCCAGCACGGCCACGAATTCGCCGCGCCCGATGGAAAGGTTCACGCCCTTGAGCACGGGGATGGCAAGCTGCCCCTCCTCAACGGGGTAGGCGTATTGCAGATTTTCGGTTTTGATGATTTCAGACATGGCTTTTCGTCCTTGTAAAAAAATCAGAATTTCGGCCGGTTGGATTCATTGATGGCATCCTTGACCGCCTTTTTGATGACAAAATACAGCAGAAGCAGGCCGATAGCCATCGGCACGAAGGCGACAATGAGCGAGAAGAAAACATTGGTCAAATGAAGCATGGAAGGCATAACAGTCAACTCCTTTTCTCTCTATCCCGGTTGGTGGTTGTCCGTCTCAGGTTTCTGCGATGAACCGCGCGCTTGAGCCGCACGGCAGGGTCAGTCCGGTCGCCTCGACCGGCAGGCCCAGCTCCTGCGCTTCGATGTGTCCCGCGGTGCGCTTTGCCGCCGTGATGCCGAGCAGATAGGCCATCACCGACGGGGCAAGTCCGGTCGAATAGCTGGAAATCAGCACGAACAGGGGCTTATCCGACAAAACGCCCATGGTCAGCTCGACAAAGTCGGCCACGTCCTCTTCAATCTTCCACGTCTCGCCCGAGGGGCCGCGCCCGTAGCTCGGCGGGTCCATGATGATGGCGTCGTACTTGCGGCCGCGCCGAATCTCGCGCTGAACGAATTTTTTGCAGTCGTCCACAATCCAGCGGATGGGCCGGTCGGCAAGGCCGCTGGACGCAGCGTTTTCGCGCGCCCACTGCACCATGCCCTTGGAGGCGTCCACATGGCAGACCGACGCACCCGCGTTCGCCGCCGCAAGCGTTGCGCCGCCCGTGTAGGCAAACAGATTGAGGACGCTGACCGGACGGCCCGCGCCCCGCACCATGCGGTCGATGAAGTCCCAGTTGGCGGCCTGCTCGGGGAACAGGCCGGTGTGTTTGAAGCTCATGGGCTTGAGCTGGAAGGTCAGGTCGCCGTAATGGATCGCCCACTGCTCGGGCAGCTTGCGAATCTCCCATTGGCCGCCGCCCGCCTTGGAGCGGTGATAGATGGCGTTCGGCTTGTCCCATGCGCGGCAGCCCTCCGCCCGCGGCCAGATGGCTTGCGGGTCGGGGCGCACCAGCACCTGATTGCCCCAGCGTTCCACCTTTTCGCCGCCGCCGCAGTCGATGACGGCGTATTCTTTCCAGTTGTTTGCGATCCACATAAACTATATCCCTCATTCGGATGTGAGATTTACACAATATATCAGTTTCTATTCTAACACCAAACCGCGGCGCGCGCAATCAAAAAAGAAACGCGGGTAAAATACGCAGTTTTAGCTAAAACAGCAAAAAAACGCACACATCTGCCCAAAGGCAGATGTGTGCGCGCAGAGGAGGAAAGGAAGTCAGGATTTGGCTTCGGATGTATGGGACAAGCGGCGGGCAATGACGATGAACATGACAATACTCATGACCACGGAGAACAGGTCGGCCACCGGCTGGGAGAAGATGATGCCGGTCATGCCGAGATACGCGCCCGCAATGATGACGCAGGGAACAAAGATGAAACCCTGACGGCTGACGGCCAACACCAGCGCCGCCACCGCGCGCACAGCGCCTGCAAGGCATTTTGCAGCACGAACATGATGCCCAGCACCGGCGCCGAGAACATCAGCGCGCGCAGCATGGGCACGCCCGCTTCAATCACGGCTGCGTCGTTAATAAAGATGGAGATAATCGAATCGGCGGTAAACCAGTAGATAACGGTTAGAATCACACCCATCACGGTCGTGCAGATGGCCGAGAAGTTGACCACCCCGCGCACGCGGCGGATGTTGTTTGCGCCGTAGGCGAAGCCGATGAGCGGCTGTACGCCCATAGCAAGGCCGAGCTGCACGAAAACCACCAGCATGTTGGCCTTCATGGCTACGCCCATGCCGGCAACCGCGTTGTCGCCATAGCCGGCAAGATATTTGTTGAGCAGTATGTTGGACAGGCTCATCAGGATGTTATTGAGCGAGGCGGGCAGGCCGATTGCGATTACGCCGCCGATGATGCCGCGCACGGCGAAGTCACGCGGATGGATGGACAGTACGGTTTTGCCGCGCAGGAAGTAAATAAGGTAGAAAAAGCAGGCGCAGATGTTGCCGATGACGGTCGCAATCGCAGCGCCCGCAACGCCCCAGCCCAGCGCGAGAATCATGATGGGGTCAAGGATGATGTTGACCACCGTGCCGACCATGTTGCCAATCATCGAGGCGGTTGCCGCACCCTCGCCGCGAATCAGGTTGCAGAACCCGTTGGCAAAAATGATGAACGGCGCGCCGAGCGAAATCCAGAACAGGTAGTCGTGGGCATAGCCGATGGTGTACTCACTCGTGCCAATGACCGAAAGGATGAACGGCATGGCGCCGAGGAACACGAAAATCATAATCACGCCCCAAATGAGCGAGCCGTAGCAGCAAAAAGCGCTGACCTTTTTGGCGCGCTCGCCCTCGCCCGCACCCAGCAGGCGCGAAATGAGCGATGAGCCGCCGATGCCGAACATGTTGCCGAAGGCCATCAGGATGAGGAACACCGGCGTTGCCACCGAGACCGCCGCCACCTGATTGGCGTCGCCCGTCTGGCCGACGAAAAAGGTGTCGACCATGTTATACAGCACGACGACCAGCATGCTCAGCATGGTCGGTACGGCCATCTGCGCAACCGCCTTGGGAATCGGTGCGTCGCGGAACACAGAATCGTTATTATTTCTCATTATATTACCTCCTGTAATTATGTAAATGTAGTTAGCTACATAAGCGGGCGAAAAAATATCAGCTTTCGCTGATATTGCGGTAGACGCGGGACAGATATCCTTCCAATTGTTCCATTTCCTCGGCAGTGAAACCGCGGGTAACGCGGGCATCTATCGTGTCGCGGGTCTCGCGCATGATACGCTGCACTTCGTCGAATTTCTCAGTCAGCCGGATGACGCGGCAGCGCCGGTCGCGCGGGGAGACCGAACTGGTGACGAAGCCTTTGTTTTCCAATCGCTGGATAAAGCCAATCACGGTCGGATGCTTGAGCTGGAAATGCTGGCCGATATCCTGCACTGTGGTTTCCTCGTCGCCGCGCTCGGCCAGATATTCCAGCAAATCGCTTTGCGCGCAGGTCAGTCCGAGCGGGCGCAGCACCGCATCGGCGTGTGCAATGAAAAGAATGTTAATCATCTTGAAAAGGTCGCCGGGGAAAACCGGGCTGCTCAAAACGGCATCCTCCCTTTCTTATTAAGTAGCTTGCTACATAATTTTATCAACAGAAAGCCGTCTTGTCAACAGCTTTCACAAAGTTTGGCGATTCGGCGCAGCGTGCGTAAAAAGAGCGGGACTTGGTTGTGCAAATTTGCGCCGCGTTATTTCTTGCGCTTGGCCTTGGCCCAACCCTTCTTTTTGGGTGCGGCGGGGCGGTGCGCTGTGGGACGCGCATTCTTTCCGGATTTGGCCGTGCGGCCAGATGGCGCAGGGGGCTTTTCGCCGCGTGCGGGACGAATCAGGCACTCTTTGCCGAAGCCTATCAAATCCTCCCGACCGGCCTTTTTGAGCGCGGCGAGCACAATAGGCCGTTTGTCCGGCCGCCGCCATTGCAGCAGTGCGCGCTGCATGGCCTTCTCCTCGGGGGTTTTGGCAACATAGACCGGCTTCATCGTGCGCGGGTCGGTTTCGGTGTAGTACATAGCGGTCGACAACGTGCCCGGGGTGGGG
>NZ_CALWUQ010000047.1 GCF_944384695.1 uncultured Agathobaculum sp.
ACACTTTTTTGCTTTTCGTAAAATCAATGAAATGAAAAAATAAGTCTCGCCTACATACTTATCAACGACCTTAAACAGGTCGACACGGTACAGCTCCAGATTGAGCGCATTGGCGATGACCTGTGCGCACATGGATTTGCCCGTGCCGGGCGCGCCAAACAGCAGGACCGACAGGCCGCGGCCGTACTGGTATTTTTTCAGGTAGTTCCAGTCCTCGTACACCTGTTTGCGGTACGTCATCTGGTCGACCGCATGCTGCAAGGCTTCGCGCTGGTCCTTGTTCATGACGATATCATCCCAGGTGAAGTTCGCGGGGATGCGCGTGGCCTTTTGGGTCAGCTCATGGCTCATCTGCGCGTTGCAGGCTTTGAACAGCTTATCGCGTGAAATCAGAATCTCTTTGTCCATCGAGGCAAGGCTGCGCGCCTGATGCAGCGCATTTTTGATTTTACCGCCGGTAAACAGGAATTTGGTGGCCATTTCGGACAAATCGACGTCCTCAGCCATCGCGTACCCTTCGGCATAATGCTGCCAGAGCGCGATACGCTCACGGTTGTTGGGCGTGGGCAGCTCCAGATGGGCGAAGTCGAGCGAGGTCATTTCACGCAGGGGCAGTTTGTCGCGGCTGTGCGTAAAAACCGCTACGCCATGGTCGGATAGCCGCTCGAAGCACAAATCCATATAGCCGAAAAAGCGCTCCTTTTCCTCTTCGCGGTAGGAAAGGTTGGTCAGGCAGCAGCATGCCTCGGTGAGCAGACATTCGCGCGCGACCGCCCACAGCGCCTGTTGGACAAAGCTGAAGTCATAGCCGAACAGTTTGGCGCCGTCGACCGTGATGCAGCGCAGCCCTTTCTGTGCGCAGAAATGGCGGATGGTAAAGCGGCGGCCCGAGCCTTCGTCCCCGTAGAGCGAGAACAGGCGCACGCCGTCGTCGTATGCGATGGTGAGCGCGTCGAGCACCTGCTGATTGGCCAGAAAGGGGTCGAGTTCCTGCTCGTTTGTCAGCATCGAGAAAAAACGCTTGTAATTTTGGTCGATACGCAGCGGGTCACTGCCGAACAGGAAGTCAATGAGGCGCTTGTCAGGTGAGACAAGGGTGGAGAAAGGCAGCGCCTGATTGATTTTCAGGTCGAAAACAGGCGCGAGCTGTTCGAGTGCACGCGACATTTCGCCATAGGCCGTGGTGATGGAAAAGTCCTTGCCGTAGTAAACGCGCGCAGCCGATTCGATGCTGGGCGCGACCAGATTGCTGTTTTGACCGATGACCTGAAAAATGGAGGCGTAGTTGGTCTGCGTAGCGGAAAGCATGGCGCAGGCAAAGCAGAACAGGGAGAAATCGCTCAGATGCAGCGTTTCAGACAACTGATGCATCGGCAGCGGGACCTCGGTGATTGCAGCGCGCTGCCGCAGGACGGACAACATGGAGACAATATCGGCTTCTGTTTCGGGCTCCTGTTCGTAGCCTGCCAAATCATCGGCAAAATCAGCAAACAGTTCGTCAAATTCGCTGCCAAATGATTCCTCCTCGACCGCTTCCGGCTTGTCCGAGCCGGTTTGCTCGGATGCTGCGCGCTGTGCGCTGAGAAAATCGCTGACGTGTTTTTCACACAGGCTGTTGGCGATTTCCAAATCGGGATAAAGAATATTTTTGAGGTTTCCGTTTTCCGATGTGAAAGATTGCATGAGCTGCTCGACATGCTGACTCAGCAGCTGGTCGACGCAGGCAAACAGGTAACTGGTATACTGCGCATAGCTCGCAAACGGTGTTTGAGCGGATGCGGGATCAAACAATTGTTGGATGTTCATGCCTGATGACCTCCGTTGATGGATGCGGCGGGCGCTGCGTTGAAGATGTAGCCGGCTCCACGCACGGTCTGGATGATTCCGGTGTGGTTGGGGTCGATTTTCTTCCGCAGGTTGGAGATGTGTACCATAACGGTGCGGGTGTCCCCTGCGCTGTTCGCCTTCCAGATGTGGCGGTACAGTTCGTTGTACAGCAGCAGGGTGTTCGGGTGGTCGGCAAAATAAAGCAGCAGCTCATATTCGATAGCGGACAGGGCAACCGGCCGTCCGTCTCCCTCTGTCAGATGCACGCAATGGTGGTCGGTGTCGATGGCAAAGCCGGGGTACTCCCGTATGCCGAGCGGCGCGGGCTGTACGGGCGCTGCGCGGTGGCGGCGCAAATTTGCTTCGATGCGCGCAAGCATTTCGTCATAATTCAGCGGCTTTACCATATAGTCATCCCCGCCGGATTGCAGCGCATGGATGATAGTCTGGCTGTCGTCCAGACAGCTGGTGAAAATGATAGGGCACTGGGAGTGCGCACGGATGAGCGTGCAAAGCTCTGTGCCGCGCTGGTCAGGAAGGACGACATCGAGGATGATGAGATCAAAGGAATCGTTTTCCAGCAGCGTAAGCGCTTCGGCGCAGGAATAGGCGGCTGTGGCCGCATAACCCGCACGCTTGAGGTGCAGGCGGATGATGTTGGAAAGGTCAGGCTCATCCTCCACAACTAATATTTTGATCATAGAAATTTGCTCCCTCGATTTGGATAGGTCGGAACGCACATGCAAGGACAATAAAGCACGGCGTGCGCATCGCTGCCGTACAAAATTGCAGCAGAATGCAGAATATGATATGCTACTATCATATCACGCTGCTTTTTTTCATGTCAATTGCCGTATCGGGCAATTTGCGAAAATGATTGCAGAGCGATGGATAAAAAGATTGCGTGAGAATAAGAAAAAAGGTATACTGAATATAAAAGGAAAGGAAACGTGGGGAGAAATTTCACATAGCTATGATGGGTGAAGAAAGTATGACACAGCGGGAGAAAAACAGATGGCTGTACATCACCGGGGCATGTGCCATGGGTATGGAGTTGCTTCTCTGCATATTGGTAAGCATGCGGATGCTCAGCGGCTGGGTGGTGCTGGCCGGTGCGCTGGTTTGTGCAGTCATAGTCGTATATGCGTATCGGCTGCGGGAATGTGAGCGGGAAAAAGAGAATCTGGCCGGGCAGCTTGCGAGCGAGCAGACGCAGGTGCGGCGGTTGCAGGAGCAGCTGGAGCAGGAGAAAAAAGAAGCCGCAAGCCAGCTGGAGCAGGAGCGTGCGGCGTCGCATCGTGCGTTGCTGCAATTGCAGGCCGAATGTGAGGAGCGCAACGAGACGTTTTTCAGCCATGTCTCGCATGAACTGCGCCTGCCGGTTTCGGTTGCCGTTGGCTATGCCGAGTTGCTGCGTGACGGCGTAATCAAGGATGCGGAGGAGCAGCGGGAATATCTGGGAAAAATTGCCGACAAGCTGCAATACATGAATGAATTGATAGGGCGCAATCTGGCAAAGGTGCGCGATGGCGCAGCGGATTTGTCCGCAGGGCTGCAAAAGGTTTCGTTCGATTTGGTCGACTTCCTGCAAAAGGATTTGGGAGATTTGCGTGCAGCGGCACAGGAGAAAGAAATCGATTGCCAGCTGGTCACACTGGCTCCAACCATGCCGGTGCTGGCCGATCCGGTGCTTTTGCAGCATGTGCTGGATAACTTGGTGGAGAACGCCATGAAATACATGGGTCGGCCGGGTACCGTGACGTTTGTGTTGGCCTATGGAGAGAATGATGAGGTGGTGCTGACCTACCGCGACGACGGCTTTGGTATGGACAGCGCACAAACATCGCACATTTTTGAAAACGGTTTTCGCGGCAGCAATACGCAGAGCCTGAGCGGCAGCGGTCACGGCCTGCATTTGGTGGACATCATCGTGCGGGCGCATGGCGGTCACTGTGAGGCGGAAAGCGGTCCGGGCATGGGCATGCGCATCGTTCTGCATTTGCCGATTGGCATGCCGCAGTCAGACAATACATAATACGACATTAAAAAATGCGTGTTTTGTAGATTGTGTACAAAACACGCGATTTTTTTGTGAAGAATAAAGGGACAAAAGCGCGAACAATGGATATTTTTAGATAATCTTTAATTTTCTTGTCGGTAAGGAATGGTATAATATAAACAATGTGTATGATGGGCGGAAACGGACGCCGTTGGCCGCAGAGGGGAATCGGACCGCGCGGAGAGAATGTGGGCCGCCTGCGCCAGTCAAACGAAAATGGGGTGCTTTCTTTGAACAACAAACAGTTTTTTCCGTTTGAGAGGAATCGGTACTATGTCGGGAAACTGCTGACCTCGGCGGATTTTCAGGCAGAGCAGACATATATGGGGAACAAGCGGCGCTTCTTGAACGAAATGCTTTTCGGAGAGGGCGTTGTTTGCGGTCTGGGCGTCTATGCGCTGGATGACGTTTCGCTGATGATCGAATCCGGCGTTGCGCTGGACAGCATGGGACGTGAGCTTGTGCTCGATCATTCTGTTGTGCGCAAGCTCAGCGCGATTGACGGTTTTGGGTCGCTTGAGAGCGACTGTGTCAGTCTGTGCCTGCGATATGAGGAGAAACCGGAGCAGCCGGTTTACACGGTCAATCGCCGCGATCAGGAAGCGTACGAGATGAACCGTCTGCGTGAAGGTGTGACGTTCCTGCTGCTCGATGCGGATAAAACCGCACTGCCCGCGCAGCCGGAAAATGAATTTTTCAGCCGCATGCAGTTATATACGGATGCGGATTACGCAGTGGAGTTGAGTATCCCGGCATTCATTCCCTGCGGCAGCCGTGTGCGGATGACGGTAACGGTCACAAAGCGGTCCGAGCGGACGCTGCCGTTTTCCATGGAGTGCGTCTTGCAGTCCCCCGCGTTAACGGCGGAGGATGGCTCGCACGAAACGAAGATTACGGTCGTGGATGCCGCGCTGGCAGAGGGCGAGCAGATTGTGCGTCAGGTTTGGCTGACGGCGCAGCAGCGTCCGGCGCAGGATTCGGTGATTATTGCAGAGCCGGGCGGTGTTGATATCCGTCTGGCGGGTCAGCGGGTGCAGATTTCGGAAAAAATGACAGCCCGTGCCGTTATTGAGCAGACGGACGCAGAGGCCATCATTGAGCGGGAGCTGGGACGGGTCAGCCTGGAGAGCCGTGAAATGGCGGCAGGCGATACCTATATCCGTCTGGCGGAACTGAAATTGCAGCGCACGCAGAACAATTGCATCATTGAGTCTGTGCAGGAAAACGGCGTGAAACAGTATGTGCGCACCAATGTCGGTGAAACGCAGCGGCGGCTGCTTCTCGCCTATTATGGCAGTCAGCACACCGCGCCTGTCATGGTGCATGCGGCGGAGCCGGATGCACAGGCGGAGCACACGCCATCCGTGCCGCGCGACCCGCTGTTCGCAACCGGGTTGTGCGAAATCCCGCTCAACCGTGAAGCCAAGCCGGGACCTGTGTTTTATTCGGACGAGATTATGCACGGCTTAGGCAAAGGGGATGTGTTTGTCAGCCTTGGGTTTGAGTATCTTTCCGAGGACCCCAAGACCAATCAGATGTCGCGCAGCATTATTTACGGAAAAACCGATTTGTTTGCCGATGAGCAGGCTCCGGTGCCGAAGGCGGAGCTGGCGGTCAAGGTGATGAGCGACCGCGGCAGCTTCATGGTTGCGGCAAAGATGCTGGAGGAGACCGCGAACGCATTGCTGATGCTGCGTTGGATGGCCTACAAGATTCCGGCAGCGGGCGATAAGCTGGAAAGCGATTTGAAGGGCAAGCGCATCGCTGCGATGCCGCCGACGATTGTCATGGGCACGCGGGACAGCCGTTATTTCAACGTGCACTTCCATAACATGGAGCCTTGCACGCTGACCTATACACTGACCGAAAAAGGCTCGGGCGAAATCACGACGGATGGTGTGTATACCGCGCCCGCACGCGAGGGCGTGTATGAAATCCGTATTGCCTGCACGGATGACCCGTTGATTAGCACGTATGCGTACGCGGTGGTGAAAAAGAACAACGAGCCGGAAGACGAGCAATCGGAAGAAAAATAATATTGCGCCGGGATGCGCGCACAGAAGGGATGGGTTGGATTGGTATACCGCACCGAAAATATGCTGCTTGAGCCCATTCATGAGGTGCTGCACGGGGCGCAGAACGATGTGGTGATTTGCCGCGACCGCAATTCGCCTGTTGCGGCAAAATATACGCTGTGGGTGGTGCATGACCGGGGCTGTATTCGTGCGCTGCTGGACTTGTTTGAAAACAGCCCACGCGAGCTGCTGGAGGGGGAAAGCCCCTATCTGGCACGCTTTGCAGAAGGGGAAAGCCTGTGCTTTCTGTTTGATTACCGGCCGCCCCGGCCGCTGCGGCGTTTTGCACCCGGTCAGGTGGTCAGCGTGCAGCAGCGCGAGCAAATCGGCATTGATTTGGTGATGGCGTGTCTGTCAAGCCCAATGCCCTTTGCCGTGCTTTGCCTGCTGCTGGAACAGGACTGCGTGAACATTGCCGCGGACGGGTCGGTGTATTTTACCTATGAGGTGGATTTGGCGCCGCTCAATCCGGCGGATGACGAAGGCGTATGCACAGACCTTTGCGTGACGGCTATATTGGCGCTGGAGCCGGATAATAAAAAGCTCAAAAGCATGAAGCTGCTGCATATGAAGCTGGAAAAGTCATCTTATCAGAGCCTGACAGAGCTGTACCGTGATATCCGGCTGACGCTTGTGCCCGAACGAAAGCCGTCCCTGCGCAAGCGTTTGCAGAGCATCTGGCGGCGGAACAAGGACAGATGGTTCCGCTGGCTGCTGCGGATATCCGTCGTCATCGTCATCCTGACGGTGCTGGTGCTGCTGTGCCAATTGATTCTGGGCGATGTGCCGCTGTTCCGGCTGTTTGAGCATTCCATGGATGTGGTCGGAACCGAGCGGCTGGACGGAGGCGCTTAAATCATCCGCCTGCTGGCGGAACAGAGGGGAGAAACTGCGATGGGAAAAAAGTGGCTGGGGATTGGGCTGCTTTTGGTGTTGTCATGTCTGTGTGCGCTGTTTTTGCCGGTGGATTTGTTCCCATTGGATAAAATGACGCAGGATATGGCCTTTGATGCGGACGGCAGCGTGTACATGACGGCAAACGATGACAGCCATTCCCGCATCATCGCAGCGGACAGCAACGGCCGTGTGCAATATGCCTATCAGGAGGATAGCCGCGCGCAGGAGCGCGCCACGGCAATCGGGCCGCTGGCGGTATCGGATGGACAGGTGTTCTTCATCCGCCGGTTCGGTAATACACGGCTGGCGTCGTTTGACGGCTGGGAGCTGGTCCGTTTGGATATGGCAAGTGGGGAAACCGAAGTGCTGTGCACGGATAGGGCGGAGAATTTGGACGTGACCGGTCTTTCCGTGTCCGACCGCATGGTTTATCTGGCCGGTATCGGGCAGGCGAGCCGCGCGGGTGTGCGCATCGACACGATAGAGCTGTATCGCTTGAATCTGGAAGAGGAAGACGGGGAACTGCTTTCCGTCACCGAAGCCAATGCACCGGAAGGGAAAAGCGTGGTCACCGCCGTGCATGGCGGCGGCAGCACGTTGTGTGCGCTGTTGTCGGACGGCACGCTGGTTTATACCGTAGGGCAGACGCTGCAAACCGTCGCGCTGGAGGATGGAGATGCACCGCTGAGCGGCTTGTGCGCGTCAAACGGATACTTGTGGGCGCGCGATGCGCAGCCCGGCGTATTCTTGACCGGTACCTCCAACCGTTTGCGGGCGCGTGAAATTGACGGAACCGTACTGTCGGGTGCGGCGACCTCCAATCTGCTGGCGCTGCGCGTTTATACCGAGGACGGAAAAACCGCGCTGGCCCGCACGGAGGGCGAGGATGTTCGCCTGATGGAAGAACTGCAAGTGCCGCTGGATATCCGACTGGAAGTGCGGTGGCCTGCGGTTCTGATAACAGCGGCTGTGGTGCTGGTACTGGCGCTTTTGGTGCTGGGCGTATTGCATTTTGTGGCCGGACACCGCTTGCGCAGCCGTATGACGGCAGCGGTTACCGGTTTGGCGGCGCTGTTTTTTGTGGCGTTGGTGCTGTTGGCTTCCGGCGTGATTTGGCAGAGTGAGCAGGGTGGTACGGAGCAGACGGCGCAATGGTATGCGCAGAATCTGGCTTCCACGCTGTCCTACAGCGCCGTTGCCGACGGAGCGGAAGCACAGTCGGCGCTCAATGAAGCGGGAGAAGCTGATGTGCAGGTGGATTACGTTGTCTATGCCTTGCAGGATGGCGTGCAAACGCCGGTCTACCTGTCGCGCGACGGCTTGGTTGCAAATGCGGATTTGATGCAGTGCGTCGTGCAGACCAATGAGCACGGTTATCTGACCGGAGGAAGCACGACACTGGATGGCCGGCGTACCAGCCTGTGCGCGGTGCCGGTGCGTCAGGCCGGGCAGATGACTGCAATATTGGCTGTGGCGGTCAGCGGAGCGGAAAAGCCGTTGCTGGGTACCGACGGTCTGGGCTTGTTCCTGCTGCTTGCGCTGCTGCTCTTTGTGGTGCTCGCGGTAATCCTGACGCTGCTCATCCGGCGGTATCTGCGGCCATTGGTGCCGCTTGCCGCACAGATGGACCGTCTGGCGATTGGAGACACCAATCTGGATGAGATTAACTGCGCGGACGATGAATTGGGCCGTCTCTGGCAGTCGCTGAAGGAGCTGTCGGTCGGCATGGCGATTCGGGATTACGAGCTGAACGCAACGCTCGAGTCCTGTCGGCGCTTTGTGCCGCACAGCATGGAGCAATTGCTCGACCGCGGTACGGTGACTGAAGTCCATTGCGGCGATTTGGTTGCTGCGGACGGCTCGCTTGGTCTGATTGCCTTCGGAGACAGCGAGCGCATGCGCGCTGCGCTGAGCGACCGTGATTTTATGGATTATGTCAACCGCTGCTTTTTGAGCCTGAGTCACAGCATCCGGCCGCGTGGCGGCGTGTTGCTGACCGGCGGGTTTGACCTCTCCGCAGTGCGTGTGCTGTTTAAGCAATCGCCCGATCAGGGCGTGCGCGCGCTGCTTAACCTGTTGGACGATAAGGGAAGCGACAGCAGCAATTGCTTTGCACTGCTGCATAAGGCGCATTTCCTCTATGGTGTTGCGGGCACGGAGGATGAGGCGTTCCCGTATCTTGCCTCGTCCGAGGTCAGCTTTTTCACCGGCAAGCTGCCGCAGCTGGTGGAAACCGGCTGCCGCCTTGTCGTGACGGATGCTTTCCTGCAAACGCTCAGCGAACATTTCAGTACGCGCTATATCGGCTTTTTCTCCTCTGAGGACGGAAAAACGATGTACAAGCTGCATGAGGTGCTCGACTACTATGGCGAGCTGGAGCGCAACAAGCGGGAACAGTATGACGCCCATATGCAGGAAGCCATTCGCTGCTTCTATCAAAATGATTTTTATCTGGCAAGGAACCTTTTCCTCGCTATTCTGCGGCTGTCGCCGACGGATGGCGTGGCGCGCTGGTATCTGTTTGCCTGTGAGCATTATTTCAATGCCGGTGCGGGTGAGGAAGCCCGGTACGATTTGTTCGGCATATAACATTCCATAACCTGAAAGGAGGCCCGAAAGCCGTTGAAACGAATATTTGACACCCTGTTTTCTGCGCTTCGGGCCAAGGCCACCAGCCTTTGGAATAAAGTCCGGCTGCTGTTTACCCTTTCTTTCTGGCAGACCAAGGTCGTCTCCAAGCTGCGGCAGTTTTTCAGCAAGCTGTTTGACGTTCGCCCCCGAGATAAACGGGACTATTACCCGGTATTTCGCTGGCTGGTCAGCAAGCGGCTGGCTTATGCCGTGGTGGTTGCGCTTTGTGTGGTTTGCCTGCTCGTACTCTGGCAAATCGGCTCGGGCTGGATTGCCAAGGATGGCGGCGGGGACCCGACCTACCGCTATAATTCGATTGTGCTCAAATTTTACAGCGGCCGCGCGCGTGTGACCGCGCGTGACGGCTATATTGCTTATGTCGGCGATGTGGAAAAGGGCGCAGCCGAGGGACAGGGTGCACTGTATAATGCAAACAATGATTTGGTGTATGAGGGTGCGTTTTCCGGCAGCAAATATAACGGCACGGGCACGCTGTATTACCCCGGCGAGGGAGTGCGGTATGTCGGCACCTTTGTGGACAACGAATACAGCGGTTCGGGCAAGGAGTATCGCGCAAGCGGCGTGCTGGAATATGAGGGAGAATATTCCCAGGGAAAACGGGCCGGCGCAGGCAAGCTGTTCAATGCCAGCGGCAATGCGATTTATGCGGGCAATTTCCGCGGTGGGGACATCGTTTATGACGAACTGCTGGGCAAGACCATGGCGGAAGCTGCGCAGATGTATACCGGCACGCAGACATTGTATTCTTCGGATACCGAGTCCTGCATCGACATGCAGGAGATTGGCGTGGTGTGTGCGCTCAAGGATGGCTCGGATTCGCTGGAGCCGGAGTGGAGCGTCAGCACGGTGTTCATTCCCGCCACCGAGATTGTGTTGGACAATGTGACTTGCACGACGATAAGCGAGGTTTCCGACCAACTGGGCATTACCGAATATGAGGGTGAAACGCCGGTGCTGCTGGCGGAGGCTGTGACCATCAACGGCTTGACCGAGGACAGCGCGCTTCGCTTTGAAAAGGTGGATATGCAGACCGACAGCTCATTTGAAGAAGTGGTAAATGTGACAGGGTATGACCAGACTTATCCCGTTTATATTCATTCATTTGAGCGGGAAGGGATGGTTTACACCTTCTATACCGATGAAGAAAATGGCGAGCGGTTCGATTTTTATTCCATTTCGCTGGCGGAATAAATGGCAAACGCAAGCGCGTCAGAAAGGAGGCGGAAGATGAAACGACATATGCTGTATCGCCGGTTGACCGGCGCGGCGGTCACGGCGGCGCTGCTCGCGGCCGTTCTTTGTCCGCCCTTTGCGGGCGCTGCGGGAAAAACGCTGGTGCAGGCCCAGGCCCAGTCGCTTGCCGTTGCCAACAGCTCGGACATTTCCAAGCAGACCAATGAGATTACGCTGCAAAAGATGAAATATGTCGAAGCGGTTGCGGCAATCAAGGCCAAGGTGAAAAACCTGACTTCCTTCCGCTGGACGCCGCTGCTTTCGTTTAAGTTTCCGGAAAAGCTGACGATGACCGAGGACTACGATATGCAGATTAAGCCCATTACGCTGCAGGCGGATATCACCACCATGCAGCACGAGCTGAACGATCTGCGGTATGCAGCCCTGCTGGAGGTCAATACGGCGTACCTCAATGCATATGTGTTGCAGGAAAAGGTCGATTTCACGGCGGAACGGCTGGAAAATGCGCAGACCGAGCTGGAGCGTAACCAGCTGCGGCTGCGCACGGGCGACGCGACGCAGGCGGACATCGACAAAATGGAAAAATCGGTCGAAACGCTGGAAACCGAGCTGGCCACCCAGAAGCGTAATTTTGAGACGGCAAAAAGCGACCTTTCCGATATCATCGGCATGGATGTGACAACCGGTTATACCTTTGCCGACAGCATGTTCACCGCGGCGATTCCCCGCGAAAAGCTGGAGGAAATCACAGAATACACGCTGGAGAACGATCAGGGCTACTATGAAGCCAAAATGTCCGCATCGACCGCGCTGCTCAATTTGAATGCATACGAAAGCCTGATGCGCAACCAGTACGGCGGCAAGCTCAACCGCGTGATGTCGTTTGTCAATGCCGCGAAAAACGGACAGGACGTCGACTATGCGGCGTTTCAGATTGCCTATAAAGAAATGCTGACCGATTTGGACAGCCCATGGGACGGCAAATTCCGCATCTTGTTCTTTTCCTTTACGAAAGAGTGGCTCAAGGGCGAAATTTCCGGTACGCGCTATATCGAGGATGAAATGTATGCCCTTTACACGGCCTGCATGGAGTATGCCAACGCCAAGACCGAGCAGGACAGCACGGAAGCGGCGCTGCGCAAGGAGGTTGCAACGCAGTATGAGACCATCGTCTCGGCGGAAAACGCCTATCAGGCCATGAAAAAAAGTGCGGATGAGTTAAAGACCGATTACGACCGCCTGCTGGCGCTCAACAAGCTCGGCAAGGCAACATATGAGGAGGTCAGCGATAAGCTGACCGAGTATCAGGAAGCGCAGATTGAGGTTATTGATTTGCTCAGCGACTATAACGAGCTGCTGTATTCCTTCGACCGCCTGACCTGCGGCGCGGTGACCAAGTACTTTAGTGGCGAATCGTTGTCAACGGAAAGCGGTTCCGCAGCGGACAGCTATGCAGAGATTGATACACCGGACGGCGCGTATTACCATCTGAGCACCTCGGTGGAGGATATGGTGTTCACTTTCGGCGTGGAAATTCCGGAGGGATACACACCGGAGGTCACGCAGTTTGAGCTTTGGTATGAGGGACAGCAAATCGGGGAGCGCACCTCGATTGAACAGGAAATCCGCCATCTGGCGCTGGATTATGGCGAAACTTCGACCCTGACGCTGCGGCTGTACAACGGCGATACCTTTGTCGGGGAATGCGAGATTGACGCGCGGGTGCCGCGGGATACCATCAGCTTTTTTGAGGACAGCGGCGCGCAGGAAACCGAAGAGAAAATCGGCACCTATACGATGACCGCGTCCACGGTGGGCGGCATGAAGATGACCGAGCTTTCGCTTTCCGTTAACGCATCGGTAGGCGCGGAATATTTCCTTGTCACCTATGACGATGGAAAGCCAGTCGGCTCGTCCGAGCCGACGGCGATTGACGATTCTTTGCGGTATTTGACCATGCTCGCGGCCAGTGCCGAGGAGATTCAGGTGGTGCTGTATGATGAAGACCAAAACGAGCTTTGCACCGCATATTTGAAAGAAGCCGGGCAGACCATTTGGCGCAGCACGGCGGCATGAAACCGGGGAGGCAAACATGATTCGACACAAGCGAGTAATCGGGCTGACGGCAGTGGCGGCGGCGCTGATTGGCATTATGACATGGGTGTTCTCGGGCGCGGTGTGGAACGAGGAGGAAGCCGTGCAGTTCACGGCGGCCAAGTTCGACAGCATTGAGGATTCCACCCTGCTGATTGGCACGCATCTGATTCACCTGAGTGCGCTGAACGATGCGATTTATGAAGTCGCGCAGGCGTCGGCAGAGGAGTCCGGACAGGAAAATATCTACTATAAGTCCGAATTGGCCGATGGCGCGTGGTTTGATATCACCACCGCTTCCAGTCTGGCCGATATTACCACAGGCGGCACGCCGGTCACGACCGATTCGCTGACCGGGCTGTATCTGACGCATCATACCAAGTCGGACGGTAAGACCTACGATTTGCGCACCGGTGAGCAGGTGAGCTTGCAGGATATCAACGACCCGTATGACTTGGAGGGGCTGGACGAGCTGTTCCCCCTGAAAAACCAGTATGATTTGATGCAGGAGCAGCAGAGCGACAGCGCTTCCGGCAAGGAAAAAATGGCGCGCATCGAGCAAATCTATGCGCTCGACCTGCATAACGACACCACTGATGAGGCGGACGGCTGGTTGGAAGCCTTGCAGCGTTATTATGATGTGCTGGCGGAGAATGACAGCGGCGCGGAGGAAATGAACACGGTGCAGGAAGTGATGAACGCGGTCGATGCAAGCAGGCGTGTCGAGGTGTATACCATTGTCGAGGCGGAGCTGAAAACCTATACCGAGGAGCTGACCCGCATGGAGGACTCCGAGGATGACGATGGCGAGACCGTCGCCGCGGAAGGCGGGGACAGTGCGCTGCAAACGGCGGCCAACGACAGTTATTCCAATATCAGCGATGCCTTGATTGAGTATCAGGGCAAGCTGCTTGACCCGGGCACGACCGTGGCCAGCAATGAAAAATATGACCTGAGCCAGCAGCTCATCGTGGAGGCCGAGGCCGACAACCACAGCGCATGCGATGATGTGGTTGCGCGGCTGCTGGCGCTGGAGAATATCCAGAACGCTGTCGTCAACAATCAGGAGGTAGAACTCAGTGAGCTGGACGATGCGCTGCTGCCCAAGGCAACCGATGCCTACCTTGCCAAGCTGAAGGCGGGCGAGAGCAGCGAATATCAGAAGCAGAAAAGCGCGAATGCCGCGCAGGCGCTGTTAAGCAGCCTGAGCCGTCAGGGCGCAAGCGAGGCCAATACCGCGCGCACGGAACTGGAAGCCTACATCGAAGCGCGCTGCCTGCGGCTGACCAACGATGAGGGTATCAAATTCATCGACGAGCGGTTGGAGCAGGCGGTCGGGTATTACGACGAGGTGCCGAACGACGATTTTGCTGATGTGCTGAATGAAACGGTGGACGAGCACATTGCCTTTCTGCAAAGCAAAAAGCGGGAGTTGGAGCTGAACGCCGGCGGTAACGAGACTGACAAGC
>NZ_CALWUQ010000048.1 GCF_944384695.1 uncultured Agathobaculum sp.
CGTTTATGACCCGCGGCCTGACTGAGATTGCGCGGCTGGGCGTGCAGCTGGGTGCGCGGCAGGAGACCTTCGCAGGCCTTTCCGGTGTGGGCGACCTGATTGTGACCTGCTGCTCCATGCACTCGCGCAACCGGCGCGCGGGCATTTTGATTGGCAAGGGCAAGTCCGTGCAGGAGGCCATGCAGGAAATCGGCGCGACGGTCGAAGGGTATTACGCGACCGAAGCGGGGTACCATCTGGCAAAACAGCAGGGCGTTTCCATGCCGATTACCGAAGCCATGTATGAGGTGCTGTATAATGGCATGCCGGCAACCGAGGCGAGCCGTTTGCTGCTGGGCCGTCCGCGGCGCGGCGAGCATGAGGAAGTCTGGGTGCGCTGAAACTTAATGGGTAAAATGCATAGGAATTCTTTGGTAAATTTGTTTCCTACTATTCAGATATGACTTTACAATTTATCTTACGTCCCTTATAATCTTTATACAGTCTTGAAAAATCAGCAAAGGTAAGGAGAGATACTGTATGAAGAAGAACATGACGAAGCGTTTGCTGGCGGCGCTGCTCGCAGCGGCAATGGCTCTTTCGCTGACCGCTTGCGGTGGCGGCGGAAGCGATGCCGGAACGGGCGACGGCAGCGGCGAGGCGGCTTCGGCTGCATTGACCGAGGAGGAGTACCAGCAGGCGGTCGAGGATCTGAGCACGGAGATGAGCGAGATTCAGACCAACGCCAGCACAGCGATTACCGATCCGGAATCGGCAAAGGAAGTGCTGGAAGCGATGAAAACTTCGCTGAATGATTTCATTGCCATCACGCCGCCGGAAGCATATGCGGATGCCCATGAAAAGCTCCAATCCGGCTGCGGGGCTCTCATCGACTTTATTGATACGGTTGCGGCGATGACCGAGGAGACCGACCAGACCAAGCTGGCCGATTTGACCACGCAGATGAATGAACACCTTCAGACGGCGCTGACCGATATGGCAGAAGGCGCCAGCATGCTGGAGACTGCGAGCGGCTCGGCAAATTCATAATACTGGCCAATCAAAAAAGGCACCCTTCGGGGTGCCTTTTGTTTGCACTTTTCCGCTGCGTTTGGTATAATACTTGCGAACAAGAAACAATACTGCTGCTGTGCGGCGTAGATGTCGGAGAAAGGCATCGGTCCAGCCGCTGCGGCTTTACGGTGCAAATATACCGGTTTGAGCTATGGAGGATAGTATGGAAAATATCAATGCATGCATGGCGGCGCTGCGCGCTGCCGTTCCGGGAATAGAAATCACGGCGAACGAGCCGATGAGCCGTCACACGACGTTTGCCATCGGCGGTCCGGCCGATTTGTTTGTGACGCCCCAGACCCCTGAGCAGTTGGCGGGCGCATTGCAGGTGATTCGCGGTTGCGGCATACCGTTTCTGGTGCTGGGCAACGGATCGAATATGCTCGTGGCGGATGCGGGCTATCGCGGAGCGGTCATCTGCACGACCGAGTTGGATGATGTGCGCACGGGAGAAGGCAGTACGCTGGTAGCGCAGGCGGGCGCACTGCTTGCCCGCGTCGCCCGGCGCGCGCAGCGCGCGGGGTTGACCGGCGCGGAATTTTCCGGCGGGATTCCGGGCAGCGTAGGCGGCGCGGTGTTCATGAATGCCGGCGCATATGACGGCCAGATGGCGGGCATTGTGGAAAAAACCGAGTATCTGGACGGCGAGGGCAATCTGCGCACGCTGGTGGGGGAGGAGCATTGCTTCGGCTATCGCAGCAGCGCGTTCCGCGCGCATCCGGACTGGACGGTTGTCCGCACGACCCTGCGGCTGCAGCCGGGCGATCCGGCGGCGATTTTGGATAAGATGAATGATTTTGCACAGCGCCGGCGGGATAAGCAGCCGCTCAATTTCCCGTCCGCCGGCTCGACCTTCAAGCGGCCGGAGGGCTATTTTGCCGGAAGGCTGATTGAGGACGCGGGCCTTAAGGGCATTTCGGTCGGCGCCGCGCAGGTTTCGGAAAAGCATGCAGGCTTTCTCATCAACCGCGGCGGCGCAACCTGTGATGAAATGCTGCGCCTGATTGAACTGGTGCAGCAGCGCGTGCGCGAGCGGTTTGGCGTGGAGTTGGAATGCGAGGTACGCATCGTTCGCTAAGGCGCTTTGCCGGTCAAGGGGGATGGCATCAATGTATTTTTTAATTGTTTCGGGCATGTCGGGTGCGGGCAAGAGCCGCGCGGTTGCCACATTTGAGGATTTGGGCTATTACTGCGTGGATAATCTGCCGATTGCGTTGATTCCGCGCTTTGCGGAAATCTGTCTTGCCGCGACGGAACGGTATGAGCGGGTCGCACTGGTCACCGATGTGCGCGCAGGCGGCGATTTTCAGCAGCTGTTCGATTCGCTCGACTCCATCAAAACCATGGGCTGCGACTATCGCATTCTGTTTTTGGATACAGACACTCCGACGCTTATCCGACGCTTCAAGGAGACGCGCCGTAAGCATCCGCTGATGGAAAAGGGCATATCCATGACCGCGGCCATCGAAAAGGAGCGCAGCATGCTGGCGGCGCTGCGCAACCGCGCGGATTTCGTGGTCGATACAACCGGCCTGTCCGCTGCCGGGCTGCGCGAGCGGTTGCTTGCCCTGTTCTCCGGTACGGAGGGCACCGGCGCGTTCGAGGTGATTGTGCAGTCGTTTGGCTTCAAATATGGCATTCCGCCCGAGTCTGATTTGGTGTTCGACGTGCGTTTTCTGCCAAACCCGTATTACGAGATGAGCCTGCGTGAGAAAAACGGCACGGACCCGGATGTACGTGACTATGTATTTCAGGGCGGTACAGCGGATGCGCTGATGGGTCATCTGACAAGTTTAATCGACTTTCTGCTGCCGCGCTATATGGCGGAGGGAAAGTCCAACGTCATTATCGGTATCGGCTGCACGGGCGGCAAGCACCGCTCGGTCGCCATTGCCGAAGCGCTCAGCGAACATCTGCGCGGCCACGATTACGGCGTGGTCACCATGCACCGAGATTATCAAAGATAAACAGAGAAAAACAGGGAGCAGAGATGTCCTTTTCAACCGAGGTAAAAAATGAGCTGTGCCGTGTGTCCATGCAGCGCGCGTGCTGCACGCGGGCAGAGGCCTATGGAGCCTTGCTGCATGCAACGGTTTTTTCCCATCGGGAAATCCGTTTGTCCACGGAGAACAGCGTCATCGCGCGCCGCTTGCAGGCATTGCTGCAGCGCGCGTTTTTTGTCGTGTGCGAGCCACAGCGGCAGGGAAGAAAATACCAGATTGTGCTGGAACAGCCGACGCAGATTGGACGGATTTTTGATGTGCTGGGCTATGACCGAAAAAGCCATATCACCTATCATCTGAACCGCAACGAGTTGGAGGAGGAGTGCTGTCTGGCGTCCTTTTTGCGGGGGGCTTTCCTGATGGCAGGCACGGTAGCGGGGCCGGATAAAAAAAGCCATTTGGAGCTGAAAAGCGGCCATCAGAGTCTCGCCCGGGAGGAAACCAGCCTGCTGCTTGATTTGGGGCTGTCGCCCAAGCTTGCACAGCGGGGCGGTTCCTGTCTGCTGTATTTCAAGGATGGCGCGAGCGTAGAGGATTTTCTGACCCGTATCGGCGCGCCGCACGCGGCGATGGCGCTGATGGAGGCCAAAGTGGAGAAAAACCTGCGCAATACCATCAACCGACAGGTCAACTGCGAAACGGCCAATCTTGTCAAGACGGCGGACGCTGCCGCCCGGCAGATTGCGGCCATCCGTGCGGTGCTGGATACGCGCGGCGAGGAGGCTTTTCCGGAGAATTTGCGCGAGACCGTCCGCCTCAGGCTTGCTTATCCGACTGATACGCTGGCAGAGCTGGCGCAGCGGTTTGCCCCGCCAATCTCCAAGCCGGGTTTGAGCCATCGACTGAAAAAAATCACCGAGTTTGCGTCAAAGGAGGACTAAATGGTACCGTTTGCGCATTTGCATGTGCATAGTGAATACAGCCTGCTCGACGGCGCATGCCGCATCGAGGGATTGGTCGACCGCGTCGCTGCGCTCGGTCAGAGTGCGTGTGCGTTGACCGATCATGGCGTGATGTACGGCGTAATTGATTTTTACCGCGCGTGCAAAGCCAAAGGCATCCATCCGGTCATTGGATGCGAGGTCTATCTTGCGCCGCATTCGCGGTTTGACCGCAGCTATGTGAACGGCGAGTGGCACAGCCACCTGATTTTACTGTGCGAAAACATGACCGGCTACCGCAACCTCATCCATATGGTGTCGCTGGGCTTTTCCGAGGGCTTTTACATGAAGCCGCGCATTGATATGGATTTGCTGCGGCAGCACAGCGAGGGCCTGATTTGCCTGTCCGCCTGCCTTGCGGGCGTGATTCCGCGCGCGCTGGCTGAGGGCGATATGGACGGCGCGTATGAGCTGTGCGAACAGTTTCTGGAAATCTTTGACCGCGACCATTTCTATCTGGAGGTGCAGGACCACGGCATCGACGTGCAGAAGAAGGTCAACGAGGGTTTGTTCCAACTGGCGGAGGAGCTGAATATCGGTCTGGTTGCGACCAATGACGCGCACTACCTGACAAAAAAGGATGCGCGCATTCAGGATGTGCTGATGTCTATCCAGATGGGGAAAACGGTGGACGACCCCACGCGCATGAAGTTTGAGACCGAGGAGTTCTATATCAAGGATGCGGACGAGATGGCCGCATTGTTTCCGGGCCATCCGGAGGCGCTGGAAAATACCGTCAAGATTGCAGAGCGTTGTCAGGTTGAGTTTGAGTTCGGCAAGTACCACCTGCCGGAATTTGATGTGCCGGAAGGGTATACCGCGCTCGAGTATCTGCAAAAACTATGTGATGAGGGCTTTGCCGTGCGCTATCCGAAGGATGACGGCACGGTGCGGGCGCGCTTGCAGTATGAAATCGACATGATTACCAAGATGGGCTTTGTCGATTACTTCCTAATCGTCTCCGATTTTATCGGCTATGCCAAGCGGCAGGGGATTCCGGTCGGGCCGGGACGCGGTTCGGCAGCGGGGTCGATTGTGTCCTATTGTCTCGGCATCACCGATTTGGACCCCATCCATTATTCGCTCTACTTCGAGCGATTTTTGAACCCGGAGCGCGTGTCCATGCCGGATATCGACGTGGACTTCTGCTATGTGCGCCGTCCCGAGGTAATCGAATATGTCACCAACAAATACGGCAAGGACCGCGTTGCGCAGATTGTCACCTTTGGTACGATGGCGGCGCGCGGTGCCATCCGCGACGTTGGGCGTGCGCTCAACATCCCATATAACGAAGTGGATGTGGTCGCCAAGCAGGTGCCCAATGAGCTGCACATCACGATTGACAAGGCGCTCTCGGTCAATCCGGAGCTTCAGAAAATGTACGACGAGAAGCCGCAGGTACGCGAGCTGATTGACACGGCGCGCGCGCTCGAGGGCATGCCGCGCCATGCGTCCACGCACGCGGCGGGCGTGGTCATCACCAAGGACCCAGTCGACACCTATGTGCCGCTTGCGCGCAACGATGAGCAGATGGTCACACAGTTTACGATGACCACGCTCGAAGAGCTGGGCCTGCTGAAAATGGATTTTCTCGGTCTGCGCAACCTGACGGTCATTGCGGACGCGGAAAAGATGATTCGCCGTCATGTGCCGGACTTCAGCATCGAAAAGGTGGACATGAGCGATAAGGCGACTTATGAAATGCTCGGCCGCGGCTCGACGATGGGGGTGTTCCAGCTCGAAAGCGCGGGCATCACCAATGTCGTCACCGGCTTGCAGCCGGAGTCCATTGAGGATATCACCGCAGTTGTGGCGCTGTACCGGCCGGGGCCGATGCAGTCCATCCCGCGCTATATCGAGTGCCGGCACCATCCCGAGAAGGTGACCTATAAGCATCCGCTGCTCGAGCCGATTCTGGGCGTCACTTATGGCTGCATGATTTATCAGGAACAGGTCATGCAGGTGTTCCAGTCGCTGGCGGGTTACTCGCTCGGCAAGGCGGATATGGTGCGCCGCGCGATGAGCAAAAAGAAGATGAAGGAGCTGGAAAAGGAGCGCGTCAACTTCATCCACGGCAACGAGGAGCTCGGCATCGACGGCGCGGTGAAGCGCGGCGTGCCGGAAGCGGTTGCCGCAAGCCTGTTCGATGAAATCATGGATTTCGCCAATTATGCGTTCAATAAGGCGCATGCGGTGTGCTATGCAGTGGTTTCCTTCCGCACGGCGTATCTCAAATGCCATTATCCGCGCGAATATATGGCGGCGCTGCTGACCAGTGTGCTCGATTCCTCGGATAAGATTTCCGAATATATTCAGGCCGCGCGGGAGATGGGCATTTCCGTACTGCCGCCCGACGTCAACGAGTCGTTTGACGGATTTTCGGTTTCCGGGCGGGATATCCGTTTTGGCCTTGCTGCGGTCAAGGGCGTGGGCCGTTCGTTTATGAAGCAGTTGGTGGCCGAACGTGAGACGGGCGGACTGTTTTCCTCATTTCAAGAGTTTTGCGAGCGCATGTATGACCGCGAGCTGAACCGGCGCGCACTCGAAAGCCTGATTAAAGCGGGTGCGTTTGATTCGATGGGCTATCGCCGCAGCCAGCTGATTCAGATTGTGGGCGCGGTGGTGGATGCGATTGCGCAGAGCCGCAAAAAGAACATCGAAGGGCAGATGGATTTATTTGGCATGGGCAACGACGAGGTGCAGGATACGCAGATTGCCCTGCCTGATATTCCGGAGGTCACCAAGCGGGAATTGCTTGCAATGGAAAAGGAAACGACCGGCCTATACCTGTCCGGTCATCCGATGGATGAATACCGCGATTTGGCACGGCAGGCGCAGGCGGCTTCGGTCCGGCAGATTATCGACGACCTGTCCGGTGAGAGCGAGCAGCCGCAGTATAAGGACGGCATGACCGTGCATCTGGCGTGCGTTATCACGGCGGTGCGGCTCAAATCCACCAAAAACGGTTCGATGATGGCATATGTGACCGTGGAGGACGAGTCCGCAGCCATTGAATTGGTTGTTTTTCCGCGTTCTCTCCAGCAGTGCGGCGCGTATCTGACCGAAGATAGCGCGGTGCTGCTGACCGGTAAAATCGACGCGCGCGAGGATGAAGCGCCCAAGATTCTCTTAAACGAAGCGCAGCCGCTGACTGAAGCGGCGGTGGGCAGTATGCTGGCACGTGAGCATCCGCAGCAGTCGGTCTATACCGATGCACAGGCTGCGCGTATGGCGCCGCAAAAGCTCTATCTGCGTATTTCCAGCATGCAGAGCGACGAATGGCCGCAAATCAAAGCGGTCCTGGTCACGCAGCCGGGCGATACGCCGGTGTACCTGTACCCGATGGATACCAAAAAGAAAACGCTTGCTGCCCGTCGGTATTGGTGCCAGCCGGATGTGCCGTTTCTGGAAAAATTACGCTTCCTATTGGGGGAAGAGGATGTTATAATAAAATAAAGGATATTTTTGTGCCCAATATTTTAACGGTTTGATATAGGGAGGCTCATTATGGACAAGCAGATTCGTAGAATTGGCGTACTCACCAGCGGCGGCGACGCTCCCGGCATGAACGCATTGATTCGTGCGGTCGTCCGAACCGCATCGGCATATGATATTTCCGTGCTCGGCATCCGCCGCGGATACAGCGGCCTGATTAACGGTGACATCATCGAGATGGGCGCGCGCAGTGTGGACGGTATCATTCGCCGCGGCGGCACGATGCTGTATACCGCGCGCTGCAAGGAGATGATGACCGAGGAAGGCCTGCAAAAGGCAGCGGACACCTGCAAATATCTCGGCATCGACGGCCTGATTTGCTGCGGCGGCGGCGGTACGTTCCGCGGCGCGCAGGCGCTTTCCCGCAAGGGCGTGCCGTGCATCGGCGTACCCGGTACGATTGACAACGATATCGTGTGCACGGATTACACCATCGGTTTTGATACGGCGTGCAATACCGCGATTGAGTGCATTGATAAACTGCGCGACACCATGCAGTCGCATGAGCGCTGCTCGGTCGTCGAGGTCATGGGACGCCGCGCGGGCCATCTGGCGCTGCATGTCGGCTGCGCAGTCGGCGCAACGGCGATTTGCCTGCCCGAGCGCAAGCTGGATTTCGATACCGATATTGTGGAAAAAATGCGTGTCGGCCGTATCAAGGGCCGTAACCACCATATTATCATCGTGGCGGAGGGCTACGGCTCTGCACAGGAGGTTGCCGACCATATCCACGAGGCGACGGGCATTGACACCCGCGTGACTATTCTGGGCCACATTCAGCGCGGTGGTTCTCCGACTGCACAGGACCGTGTTATGGCGACCCGCATGGGCTATGCTGCGGTGCGTGCGCTGATGGAGGGCAAGACCAATCGAGTGGTGGTCTTTGACAACAATCAGGTCACTGATTTGGACATTGAAGAGGGCCTGTCCCGCGATAAGGACCTCAACCAGTGTCTGTTTGAAGCGCAGCAGACGGTTGCGATTTGATGGCGCAGACGGTTTTTATCACCGGCGGCTCGCGCGGCATCGGCGCTGCGTGTGTGCATGCGTTTGCCGCGGCGGGTTGGCAGGTTGCGTTCACCTACCGGGTCAGCCGAGAAACGGCTGGGGCGCTCGCGGAGCAAACGGGCGCGCTTGCGCTATGTGCCGATTTGCATGACGATAAGGCGGTCAGCCGCGCATATGGAGAGGTGCGCGGGCACTTCGGTGCGCCGGATGCCGTGGTATGCAATGCGGGCATTGCGGAGCAGAAGCTGTTTCAGGAGATTACGGACGAGGATTGGCAGCGCATGTTGGATGTCAACCTGTTGGGGGCGGTGCGCACCATTCGCGCCGCGCTGCCCGATTTGCTGCACCGAAAGCGCGGCAGCATCGTGACGATTTCATCCATTTGGGGCCAGACGGGTGCCTCCTGCGAAAGCCATTATGCGGCGAGCAAGGCCGCGCTCATCGGGCTGACCAAGTCGCTGGCACAGGAATTCGGGCCGAGCGGCATCCGTGTCAACTGTGTTGCGCCCGGCGTAATCGACACGGATATGAATGCCATGCACAGCGGTGAAACCATGCGTGGGCTGGCGGCGGAGACGCCGCTCGGTCGAATCGGCACCGCGGATGAGGTTGCCCAGAGCGTGCTGTATCTCTGCTCGGAGCGCGCTTCATTCATCACCGGGCAGGTGCTCGGCGTGACCGGCGGCTTTTGAGCGTCGGACAAATTGGTACACAGAAAAAAGGTCTTGCCTGAAGGCAAGACCTTTTTGATTACAGCGGGTTGAGTCCGAAATAGCTGAGCATGCCATTATAGATACCCTGTGCAAAGCCGTAAGGGTCATCCTCCAGCTTTTGGGCATCCGCTTCGTTGCTCAGATAGGCAAGCTCGACCAGAATGGCGGGCATGCGGGTGCGCCGCAGCACATACAGGCTGGGGTTGAGCCGCACACCGTTGTCCTTGGTGCCAACGCGGTTAACGATGCCTTGCAGCACATGCTGCGCCAGCCAGTAGGGTTGGGTGTTCTGCTGATAGACATAAACCTCGGTGCCGTTGATGGCGGGATTGACATTGGAATTGCAGTGGATGCTGATGAAGTAATCCGCAGGCCAGCTGTTGGCCATGTTGACGCGCGTGGCAAGGCTGGTCGAGTTGCTCGTGCCGAGGATTTCGGTCGGGCTGTTGCGGCTCAGCCGCACGGCAAAGCGCGGGTCGGCGCGCAGCAGGTCGGCGAGGTACATGCTGACTGTATAGTTCACGTCCTGCTCGCGCAGGCCGTTTCCTTCCGCGCCGGTGTTCGGGCCGGTCGGGTTGTGTCCCGGGTCAATGAAAATACGGATGGGCAAAAAATCACCTCCTCGGTTCATTGTATTCCGTCGGACGCCGGAAGGGGACACGGTGGACGGCAAAATACCGTGCGGCGCTTGACGCAGAACGAGGCGCAGTGCTATGCTGAATGCAGAAAACTGCGGGATAAGGAGCGGATGCGATATGGCGGAAGCGTTTATCGAGATTAATCAGGCGTATGTGGACGGGATTTTACCGTGCAGGCAGCCCGATGCGGACAAAAATGCGTTTGGGCGCGTGTTGTGCGTGTGCGGTTCAGCGGGCTATACGGGCGCGGCGTATTTTGCCGCACAGGGCGCGGTGCGTATGGGCAGCGGCGTAGTGACGCTGGCCACGCCGGAAAAGGCATGGCCGGTGCTTGCGGTCAAGCTGAACGAGCCGGTCGTGCGGCCGATGCCGTGCGGCGCAGATGGCATGCTGTCGCGCGAAGCGTTGCCCGTGTTGACCGCTTTGACTGCGCGAGCGGATGCGGTGCTCATCGGCTGTGGACTGGGGCGTTCGGACGCGGTGGCGGAAATTGTGTGCGGTCTGCTGCAAAGCGCAAACTGTCCGGTGGTTTTGGATGCGGACGGCATAAATGCGCTTTCCGCGCATAAAGATGTATTACGGCAGACGGCGCAGCCGGTCGTGCTCACGCCGCATGCAGCTGAGTTTGCGCGGCTGAGCGGCATCCAACAGCCGGAAAATGAGGAGTTATCCGCATTTGCACAGGAAAACCACTGCATTTTGCTTTATAAAGGCCATCGAACGCGCATTTTTGCACCGGACGGCACGGTGTACCGCAACCATTCGGGCAATCCCGGCATGGCGAAAGGCGGCAGCGGGGATGTGCTGGCGGGCATGTTGGTTTCGCTGTGCGGGCAGGGGATTGCGCCGGTGCAGGCAGCCTGTGCTGCTGCGTGGCTGCATGGCCGCGCGGGGGATGCGGCGGCAAACCGGCTGAGCGAATACGGCATGACGCCGGGGGATATGCTGCATGAGCTGCCCGGGCTGCTCAAACGGTACAATACAAGGGAGTGGTGACCTGAAACGGTTTCTTTGCATGGCCATGCTGCTGGCGGTGCTGTCCGGCTGCGGCGGCACGGCAGTGGACGGTGCATCCGTGCGCACACATTTTGAGGAACTGGCCGGATTTGAAGCACATTTGAAAATTATATCCGATTTGGAGCAATCGGTACTGGAATATGAGGAAGATTACGTTTATAATAAGGAAGATAACGACACTTTTATCATCACCGCGCCTGAGAGCCTTGCCGGTATCGGCGGCACCATCGCGGGTACGGACAGCGCTTCTTTCGTTTTGCAGTATGAGGGCCTCGCGCTGGATGACGCTATGCCGCAGCGCGCGGGGCTGACGCCTGCGGATGCATTTTTTTGTCTGCTGGACGATTTGCGCCGCGCAGAACCGGCACAGATTTGGACGGAAAGCACCGGCGGTGTGGAGCTGTTAGCGCTGCGCTATGGGCAGGACGGCGATGATGGAAAGGTCGAAAAGCAGGTATGGCTCGCTGCAGAGGGATACCAGCCGGTCTGCGCCGAACTGTATGCGGACGGCGAGCGGGTGCTGCAAATCCAAGTGACGTCTTACCGGGAAACATAAATCTGGGGATGAATAACGATATGGAACCGAGCAAACACCGCACATGGGCCGAAGTGGACTTGGGTGCGATTGAGCACAATTACCGTGTGATTTGCCAGCAGGCGAAATCGCCTGTGCTATGCGTGGTCAAGGCGGACGCATATGGACATGGCGCAGTGCCGGTTGCGCTGCGCCTGCAAGCGATGGGCGCGCCGTATTTTGCCGCCGCGACCGTGCCGGAAGCGGTCGAGTTACGCGAAAACGGCATCACAAAGCCCATATTGATTCTGGGCTATGTCGACGAAGCGGATATGGATACCATCGCGCGTGAACACATCACCGCGCCCATATACGACGAGGAAACCGCGCAGCTGCTGAGCGATGCGGCGGTGCGCACGGGTGAAAAGCTGACCGTCCATTACAAACTGGACACGGGTATGACCCGTCTGGGTTTTCCCGCATGGGAGCGTGAACAGACTGTGCGCCGGATTGCAGCCTGCGCTGCGCTGCCGGGGTTGGTGTCCGAGGGTGTCTTTACGCATTTTGCGGTTGCGGATGTGCCGGAAGGCGAGACGTACACCGAATTGCAGTATCAGCGTTTTGCGGATGTTTGCAATGATTTGCGGGCGCACGGATTGGAACTGCCGCTGCGGCATTGTGCCAACAGCGGTGCAATCCAGAGCTATGAAAGCATGCACTGCACGATGACGCGCGCGGGCATCATTCTGTATGGCTATCGTCCGGATGCCTCTGTGCCGCCCGTGCTGGATTTACGGCCTGCGATGACGGTCAAGGCGCGTGTCGTGCAGGTGCGCGATATTCCGGCGCACACTACGGTCAGCTATGGCCGTACTTATGAAACGGACGAGCCGACCCGTGTTGCAGTGGTCTCGATTGGCTATGCCGACGGTTTTTTGCGCACCGGTTCGGGAAAGGCGCATGTGGTGCTCGGCGGACAAAAAGCGCCGGTGCTCGGCCGCATCTGTATGGATATGTGCATGGTGCGCGTGCCGGACGGCGTGGAGGTGCACCGCGGAGACGAAGTAACCGTGTTCGGGCCGGAAATCTGGACGGCGGAGGACACCGCAAAGGCCGCGGGCACGATTTCCTATGAGGTGGTCTGCGCGGCGAGCAGCCGCGTGCCGCGGTTTTATCTGGGTTGACAATTGGGCAGCGCACTGCATAGGATGGAACGGGAAGAAATTCCCACCCGTGTTTGCGAGAATTGACAGACAACTGTTATATTTTTGCGCAGTGCGGGGAAAATAGGTTTGCGGACAAACCGCAAATCTATTTCATCGGAGTGTGAACCAACGTGGATACCAGCATCAAACGGGGAGATATTTACTATGCCGATCTCAGCCCGGTGGTCGGTAGTGAGCAGGGCGGTATCCGCCCGGTGCTGATCGTACAGAACAATGTGGGCAACCGGTACAGTCCGACCGTGATCGCCGCCGCCATTACATCGCAGATCAATAAGGCCAAGATGCCGACGCATATTACGCTCGGCGCACCCAACTATGGCCTGACCAAGGATTCCATTATCCTGACCGAGCAAATCCGCACGCTGGATAAGCGTCGCCTGCGGGAGAAAATGGGGTCGCTGGATGAGAAAGCGATGCGTCATGTGGACGAAGCGCTGGCGGTCAGTTTTGGTCTGGGCTCTGTGCAGGGCTGAGGGCATATCCGCAAAGCAAAACGCGTATCCTGTAAAAAGGGTACGCGTTTTTTTTGAGGAGGTGCGGGCTGATGCGGGCAACGGTAAGCTATGCGGGCGAGCCGACAGGCTGGCTTTTATGGGAACCGGATGCATACGGTGTGCAGATTGAAGTGGATTGCGCAATGCCGCCCGATGCGCCGCTGCTGCGCTGCTACGGGGAGACCGGCGGCGCGCCGCTGCTCATCGGCCTGCCCGCACCGGAGAACGGCAGGCTGCGGCTGCGGCGGCACCTGTCCAAAGAGACGCTCAAGGCGGCGGGGTGTGCGGATGGGCCGCCGGCTGCGTTCTATCTGGCAGAGCGTTCCCGGCAAAAGGACGATGTTGTGCCGCAGCCGGAGCAGACCCCGCAAGACACGGCATCGCAGCCGCAGATTACTGTCAAGCCTTCGTTACGGACAGGGGACGCCGTATTGGACGCGCTGCTGGATGGTGGGGAAGTGCATGTGGAGCGCAGGCAGGAGGGACTTCGTCTGCATTGCCCATTTTCACCCGACCGGCCGTTCGCACTGGCCCCCGCGTTTGTGCTGTGCCGGGTGGAAGGGGACGAGGCGACGCTTGACTGGACAAAAAAGGACGCAGCCGGTGCGGCTGCGTCCAATACCGAACAAAGTTTTACTTGACAATCGTCTTGGCTTCCATGTAGTAGCGCTTTTCGTGCGCTTCACCCATGGAGAAGGTCTTGCGCGGCAGCACGCCGTCAAAGACAACGCCGCGGAACAGGTCGTTCTTGGCGATGTCCGGCAGGATGAAGCCCACGTTGCCGGGCTTTTCAGCC
>NZ_CALWUQ010000049.1 GCF_944384695.1 uncultured Agathobaculum sp.
TGTTTATTCACGTTACGCTCGTGCCGTTTATTTCCGGCTCGAACGAACCCAAGAGCAAGCCCACCCAGCACTCGGTCAAGGAGCTGCGCGGTCTGGGCATTTCCCCGGACATCATCGTTGCGCGCGTCGACCAACCGCTCGATGACGACATCAAGCGCAAGATTTCGCTGTTCTGCACCGTGCAGGAGGACTGCGTCATCGAAAACCGCACGCTGCCCGTGCTGTATCAGGCACCCATGATGCTCGAGGAAAGCCACCTGTCTGACATTGTCTGCCGGGAGCTTGCCATCGGCGCGCCCAAGGGCGACATGAGCGAATGGGTCGCGATGCTGGAGCGCATCGCCTCCCGCAAGGAGCATGTCAAGATTGCGCTGGTGGGCAAATATGTCAAGCTGCACGACGCATACCTCTCGGTTGCGGAGGCATTGCAGCACGGCGGTTACGAAAACGGCTGCTTTGTCGACATCGACTGGGTCGATTCCGAGGAAATCAACGACTCGACCGTGGACAAGCTGCTCGGCGAAGTGGACGGCATCATCCTGCCCGGCGGCTTTGGCCCGCGCGGCATTGAGGGCATGATTTGTGCAGCCAACTACGCCCGCACACAGGGCATCCCCTACTTCGGCATCTGCCTCGGCATGCAGATTGCAGTCATGAGCTATGCGCGCAACGTGCTCGGCTTTGAGGACGCAAACTCCTCCGAGTTCGACCCGGATTCCACCCACCCGGTCATCGACCTGATGGAGAGCCAGCAGGGCATTTCCAAAAAGGGCGGCACGATGCGTCTGGGCGCGTATCCGTGCAAAATCCGTCCGGATACCATCATGGCTTCGGCCTACGGCGCGGAGATGATTTCCGAACGCCACCGCCACCGCTATGAGTTCAACAACAGCTTCCGTGAGCAGATTGAAGGCCACGGCATGCATATCACCGGCACCTCCCCCACGGGCGAGCTGGTGGAAACCGTCGAGATTCCCAACCATCCGTTCTACATCGGCGTACAGTTCCACCCCGAGTTCAAGTCCCGTCCCAATCGCGCGCATCCGCTGTTCAAGGCGTTTGTCGCAGCATCGCTGAAAAGGAGCAAAGAACATGCAGATCAATAAGCACTATGACGATTTGGAACAGAGCTATCTGTTCTCCACGATTGCACGCAAGGTAAACGAATATTCCGCCGCACATCCGGAAGCGGACATCATCCGTCTGGGCATCGGCGACGTTACCCGCCCGCTCGTCCCTGCCGTCATCGACGCGCTGCACGCGGCGGTCGAGGATCAGGCCAAACAGGAAACCTTCCACGGCTACGGCGACGAGCAGGGCTACGGCTTCCTGCATGAAGCGCTTGTCGGCTACTACAAGACCCACGGCGTCACGCTCGACACCAACGAAATCTTTATTTCGGATGGCGCCAAGAGCGACCTCGGCAACATTCTGGATATCTTCGGTGCGGATAACACCGTCCTGATTCCCGACCCGGTTTATCCGGTGTACGTGGACACCAACGTTATGGCGGGCCGCAAGGTTGTGTTCATGGATGCAACTGCGGAAAACGGCTTCCTGCCGCTGCCGGATGCTTCCGTCAAGGCGGATATCATCTATCTCTGCTCGCCCAACAACCCGACCGGCGCAGCCTATGACCGCGCAGGCCTTAAGGCATGGGTAGATTACGCCAACGCGCAGAACGCGGTCATCCTGTATGACGCGGCGTATGAGTGCTTCATCGAAGACGAGAACCTGCCCCACTCCATCTATGAAATCGAAGGCGCAAAAACCTGCGCCATTGAGTTCTGCTCATTCTCCAAGATGGCGGGCTTTACCGGCACGCGCTGCGGCTGGACGGTTGTCCCGCAGGCGCTGATGGACGGCAAGCTGAACAAGATGTGGCTGCGCCGCCAGACCACCAAGTTCAACGGCGTGCCCTACATCGTGCAGAAGGGCGCGGCAGCTTGCTTTACCGAGGAAGGCATGAAGCAAATCAAGGAAACCCTCGGCTATTACAAGCAGAACGCCAAGGTGCTTTCCGAGACGCTTGACTCGCTCGGTATCTGGTACACCGGCGGCAAGTCCAGCCCGTATCTGTGGCTCAAGTGCCCGAACGGCATGGGCTCGTGGGAGTTCTTCGACTACCTGCTCGAGAATGCCAATGTGGTCGGCACACCGGGCGCAGGCTTCGGCAAGAACGGCGACGGTTTCTTCCGTCTGACCGCCTTCGGTGACCAGAAGCGCACGCTCGAAGCGGCGGAACGCCTGAAAAAGCTGCTTTCCAAGTAAAATCAAAGGGCTGTCCCGGCGGACAGCCCTTTTTATCATGCGGGAGGGATATGCGTGGGGATTCTTTTTACCAAACGATGCGTGCTGTGCGGCGCAATGCTGCCTGCCGCCGGTACGGGCAAAGCCATGCTGTGCCCTGCCTGCGCGGGCGAGGTACGGCAAACCTACCGCTGCTCGGACGCGGTTCATATTACGGGCGCAGCGGATGCAGCCGCCGCGCTGTACTACACCGGCAAGGTACGGAATGCAATGCAGCGATTCAAGTTTCAGCATAAGCAGCACTATGCGGTCTGGTTTGCCGCACAGATGCTGCCGCTGCTGACCGAGCGACTGGGCACATGGCAGCCCGACCTTATCACCTTCATGCCGATTGGCTGGCTGCGGGGACGTGAACGCGGCTACAATCAAGCGGAACTGCTGGCAAAAGCTGTGGCGGAACCGCTTGGTCTGCCCTGTCGGGCGACGCTGCGCAAGCGCGCATTCACACCCAAGCAGTCCACCCAGAAGGATGCCGCAGCACGGCAGAAAAACGCCGGGCGCGCACTACTGCCACGTGAAAATGCTGATGTACGCGGCAAATCGGTCGTGTTGGTGGACGATATCATCACCACCGGCGCAACGGCTGCGGCCGCAGTCAAGCTGCTGCGCGAAATGGGTGCAGCGAAGGTTTATGTGCTGGCCGCGGCGCACACGTCTGGTAAATCGGATAAACTGCCCTAAAATATGATAGTCATTTCTGTTTTACAACCATCTATCGCATTCTGTACATTCTGATACACGCGGCCATAATTATCGGTATATTCCATCACCACCTGCAATTCTTCCGGCGGGATGTCAACCGTCCAGTCGACCGCACATTCCGCATGGTAACGCCCCAAATCCGCATCCCACTCGGGTGCCGAAAACGCCGCGCTTTGCAGCTCGGTATCCCCCTCCCTCAATATCAGCCGCGCGCTGACCGGATAGCACCGCATGGTCGTTTTCTCAGGCCGGAAAGGACCATAAAAATATGTCATCACCGTGCCGGACACAGAGGTAACACCGTTTTGCACCCGCACTGCATTGTCATCCGGGGTACTTCCATTCCCTCTGGCATGCCATGTGTATCCGCAAGAAATGTCAAACTCTTGTTCCAGCCCGCTGACGGTTTCCAGCAGCAGATTGCGCACTTCACCACTCTCCCGGTCGGTCAGCGTCAGATAGACAGTAAAGCCGTCCCGCAGCGGAATCTCCGTGCTGCCTACATACGAATTGTCCTGTTCCAGAATCGCAGCGCATGTCCAGCTTTCACCTGCACTCTGGATGGTGAATTTTGGGGTCGCGGAATCCGGGTTCAGCTCCTTCGGCCGCGCAGACAGAGACAGCGCAAGCGTCGTCGAAACCGTCTTGTTCGGGTCATATTGCAAATCGTAGGCAACATCATGGTCGAATAACGCATCTTCCTCCACATTTTCCTGCTGCACATCGCTCTCCGTTCCCTGCACTTGCGCCTGCAAGACGCGCAGCTGTGCTTCCAACGATTGTATGCGTATCATGGCACAAACGTTACCTGCCACACTAACGAGCAACAAAGCAGACAGTATCACAAAATAGATGCGCAGCCGCTTATCCAGCACCTGTGGACGGCTATTCGTCTCCTGTCCCTTCTCCGGCAGCGGTTCATCCGGTCGCAGCAATGTATCCACCGGCACACCAAACAAACGGCTCAGCTCAACCAGATTATCCATCGTCGGCACAGCCTGGTCGGACTCCCACTTGCTGACCGCCTGCCGGGACAACCCGAGCTTCTCGCCCAGTGCTTCCTGGCTCAAGCCCTTCTCTCGCCGGAGCGCTGCAATCTTCTCCCCTGTTGTCATATTGGGGCACCTCCCTTCTATGCTTTCAGTGTGCTTGAAATGCCAGAAAAACGCCACCAACCCGGCGTTTCTTTTTGTCAACCGGTGGTTGCCTCCGGCTTTTCCGATACAAAAAGCCCCGAAAGACGTCTCCTTCGGGGCTTGCTGCAAGTAAGTAACGCGGGTTTATTCGACGCCCTCATCCTCACCGTCATGACGGTTGTTGAAAGCGTATTCCGGGCACTTTGCCTTTGCTTCTTCCTCAGTTTCATAGGGGCAAGTGCGTACACGGCCCTCCGTTTCGGAAAGCGCAACACACATTTTATCATTTCCGGTAGCAAACCGGCGCCGGAACAAGCACCAGAGCTTTTTCATAACATAACATCCTTTCCTGTGATTGATAATATTATAACAATAATATTATAACGAACCTGACTGAGCTTGTCAATCAGGTTCGTTATTTTTTTGTCAAATTGTCAATGCCGGCTTATTCGCCAAAGAATTCCTCATGGATGGCCTTAACCGCCTTCTCGCTGTCCTCCTCATTGATTAGAACAGAAATCTTGATTTCCGAGGTGGAGATCATGCGGATGTTGATGCCGGCCATCGCCAGCGCCTCAAACATCTTGGATGCAACGCCCGCAGAGGACGCCATACCCGCGCCAACGATGGACACCTTAGCGACCTTGGTATTGATAGAAACATCCTCATAACCAATCATCTCGGCGTTGTCCTCCAGAATCTTGCCGACGCGCTCCGCATCATCCTCGCGGATGGTAAAGGAAATGGACTTCTTATTGTCCCGACCGACCGACTGGAGGATGATGTCGATATTAACATTGTGCTTGGCCATGAGTGAAAACACCTTGAACGCCGTGCCCGGGGTATCCGCTACGTTGATAATGGCCACACGCGCACAATTATTATCACGGGCCACGCCCGATACATTCATTTTTTCCATGTGAGAACCCTCCTTGACTTTCGTACCCGGATTGCGGGTAAAGCTCGAAACGACCTCCAGGTCGACGTTGTATTTTTTCGCCATCTCTACCGAGCGATTGTGCAGGACCTGCGCGCCGAGCGACGCCAGCTCCAGCATTTCATCATACGTGATCGCATCCAGCTTACGCGCACTGGGCACGATACGCGGATCAGCAGTGTATACGCCATCCACATCGGTATAAATCTGGCACAGGTCGGCGCCCAGCGTCGCCGCAATCGCAACCGCGGTCGTATCCGAACCGCCGCGGCCGAGCGTGGTCACATCTCCGAGCTTGTTGATGCCCTGAAAGCCCGCCACAATGCAAATCTTTCCGTTATCCAGCTCCGCCTGCAAGCGGTCGCCCACAATGCGCTTGATGCGCGCATCCGAATAATTGCTGTTGGTCTCCAGCCCAATCTGCCAGCCGGTCAGCGATACGACCGAAAAACCGAGCTTCTGAATCGCCATCGCCAGCAGCGACATCGAAATCATTTCACCCGTGTTGAGCAGCACATCCATTTCACGCTTGGACGGATGATCGTTCAGCTCCGCCGCCTTGGCAATCAAATCATCCGTGGTATCCCCCTGCGCGGAGACCACAACAACCACCTTGTTGCCGGCCTGCGCAGTCTTGGTGACAATATCCGCAACATTTCTCAGCCGTTCGGTGTCCGCCACCGAAGTGCCGCCGAACTTTTGCACAATAAGACTCATACTGTTTCCGTTTCCTCCTTATATAGCCTGCCGCAGACGCGGCCTCGCTCACATGCGTTTCACGGTCGCACCAACCTCGTCGCAGCGCAGCTGCACGGCCTTCCAGTGCGGATACTTTTCCGCGCAGACCTCTTGCGCACGCGACAGATAGTCGCGGTCCCCCTTATATACCATCGCAACGATGGACGGGCCGGCGCCCGAAATGAATGCGCCCAGTGCGCCCAGCTGCTTCGCCTCGCGGACAATATCCTCGCCGTTTTCAATCAGGCCGAAGCGATACGGCTGGTGCAGGCAGTCCCCCGTCGCTACATCCAGATTTTCCAATTTGCCGGTCGTCAGGCTGCCGGCGAGCAGCGCCGCACGCGCCAGATTGTACACTGCATCGCGATGCGCGATGGTTTTGGGCAATGCCGCGCGCGCTTTTTCCGTCGAGAGTTTAAAATCCGGGATAAATACGATAAAGTCAATCGCGCCGTGCACCGGCACACGCACATGATGTACATGACCATTTTCCAGCAGCGCCACGCAGAAACCGCCCAGAATAGCGGGCGTGGAGTTATCCGGATGGCCTTCAATCGTCGCTGCAAGGTCGATAATCGCCTGCCGGTCGAGCGGCTCGCCCAACAGCGCATTCGCACCCATGATGCCCGCAACCGTGCAGGCAGAGGACGAGCCTAAGCCGCGCGTCTGCGGAATGGCGCAGTCCTCAATGATTTTCAAGCCGGAAAGCGGCTTGCCACATTCATCATATACCCGTTTTGCACACTGATAAATCAGATTGCGCGTGTCTTTCGGCACAAACTGACCGTTTTTATCCGAAATATCAATGTGATCGCTTTCGTCCATATCAATCACATTGTAAAGCTCGAGCGCAATGCCAATGCTGTCGTAGCCCGAGCCCATATTGGCGCTCGTCGCCGGAACGGTAACACGAACCATTTTCCGTTATCCTCCTCTTACAGCATACGCATGGCAGCGCGCACTTCGCCACAAGCGTTCAGCTTTTCCATCTTTTCCTGCATCTCTGCCGTGGACAGTTTGCGTGTCTTGACGACCACTACGCCATCGACCGGCTCGGTCAGGCTTTCCACTGGCAGCAATGCTTCCAAATCACGCGATGCGCCCTTGAAACGAACATACCACGCGCTTTGCAGCGTGTCAAGCGGACGAAGCAGATTTTTCGACCCATCGCCCCAGGAAATGCGGCGGCGGTGGCCCGCATGCTCAATGCAGTCGAGCATATCCGCCACAACCGCCGAAGCGGTCGCGAGCTTGCCCGCGCCCTTACCGTAGAACATGACGTCACCCGTCGCGTTACCGTTGACCATGATGGCGTTGAACACATCCTCAACCGCCGCCAGCGGGCTTTCTTTATGGATGAGATGCGGCGCAACATAAGCATAGGCCGTGCCGTCCTCACACCGCACCGTGCGGCCGAGCAGCTTGATTACGCAGCCCAGCTTGTCAGCGTTGGCAACGTCCTCGAGCGTAATCTTTGTGATGCCCTCGCAGGACACTTCATCGGGGTCAAACTTATCGCCAAAGGCCAGATCCGCCAGAATGCAGATTTTGCGGCAAGCATCATGGCCTTCGATATCCGCCGTCGGGTCCTTTTCCGCGTAGCCGTTGAGCTGCGCCTGCTTGAGTGCGTCCTCAAAGGTAACGCCGTTATGAATCATCTGCGTCAAGATGTAGTTGGTCGTGCCGTTGAGAATACCGCAAATCTCGTTAAACTCATTGGCGGCAAGGCATTGCAGCATCGGACGGATAATCGGGATACCGCCGCCGACCGAAGCCTCAAACATGTAGTTGACGCCCTTTTCCTCCGCGATTTTCAGCAATTCCTCGCCGCGGGTGGCAACCAGCTCCTTATTGGAGGTGCACACGCTCTTGCCCGCGAGCAGGCAGCGGCGCGTGAACTCATAGGCAGCGCCCACACCGCCCATGACCTCGGCCACGACGGTGACCTCAGGATCGTTTTCGATGATGGAAAAGTCGCTCACAAATTTATGCCCATACGGCAGCGCGGAAAAATCGCGCAGGTCAAGCACATATTTCACCTCGACCGGCTCACCGACCACGCGCGCGATTTTCTCGGCGTTCATTTCAAACACCTCGTATACGCCGGAGCCGACGGTGCCGTGTCCCATGATTGCTGCTTTTATCATAACCCTGTTTCCTTTCCTTCGGTTCTATTTTTACTCAGATGCCAGAATTTCCACCTTGCTTACGCCCTCCATCTGTTCCGCGCGGCGGAGCAGGTCCTCAACCGAGTATTTCATCTCCCCGGTGCGGGCGGAAATGGTCACCGACGCCTGCCCGCGCATCGGAATCGACTGATTGACCGTCAGCAAATTTGCACCCGAGCGGGCCATCAGCCCCAGAATGCTCGACAGCACGCCCGGTTGGTCGTGCAGCATAAAGTGGAAGGTCACGATCCGGTCGGTTGTCGCCTCGAAAAACGGGCGTACACCATCCTTATATTTATAGTACGCACTGCGCGACAGGCCGGCAATTTTCGCCGCCTCACTCGCTGTCGCCGCCCTGCCTGAGGCAATCGCCTCATTTGCTTCGATCACACGCTGGAACACTTCCGGCAGCAGTGTGCGTTCGACCAGATAGTATTTTGGTTTTACCATGCGCTGTTTGTCCTCCCTAAAAAGACATGTGTCTTTCTCACGCTTTCCTATCATACCATAAGCCGACGCTAAGTGCAAGGGAATAACTGATAAATTTCCCGAATTTCCGCACAGGCTTTTGTCGGATATGACAAAGCGGCTATCCTTTTCTGGTCAAATCGCGTATGGCTTTGTTCCCACCGTTGTGGTATACTATATAGACTTGTGAAAAGAAACCGGAGATTAAAAAAATGCATCAAAAAAGTGTGAATGGTACCTTTACTTCTAAAATCGGCTTTGTGCTGGCTGCGGTCGGCTCCGCGGTCGGCATGGGCAATATCTGGATGTTTCCCTACCGTACCGGCCAATACGGCGGCGCAGCCTTTCTCATCCCATATCTGCTGTTTATCGCGCTGTTCGGCTATGTCGGCCTGTCGGGTGAATTCGCTTTCGGCCGTCTGACCGGCACCGGCCCCATCGGCTCCTATGAATACGCGATGAAAACGCGCGGCAAAAAGGGCGGCGCGATTCTGGGCGCAATCCCGTTGTTCGGTTCGCTGGGCATCGCCATCGGCTATTCCATCATTGTAGGCTGGGTGCTGCGGTGCGTATTCGGCGCGCTGACCGGCTCGCTGATGGACACTGAGCCGGAGACCTACTTTGCGCAGATGAGCGCTACACACCTGTCGAGCGTGCCGTGGCACGTGATTGTCGTGGTGATGACGGTTGCTATCCTGATTTTTGGTGTTTCAGGCGGTATTGAAAAGATTAATAAAGTGATGATGCCCGCATTCTTCATTCTGTTCTTAATTATTGCGGTGCGCGTGCTCTTTTTGCCGGGCGCTCTGGAAGGCTATCAATACCTGTTTGTTCCGCAGTGGGAATACCTGCTCAACCCCCGCACCTGGATTATGGCGATGGGGCAGGCATTCTTTTCGCTATCGGTGACCGGCTCGGGTATGATTATCTACGGCTCCTACCTCTCCAAAAAAGAAGATGTCGTGCACTCCTCCTGCATGACCGCCGTGCTCGACACCTGCGCGGCCATGCTCGCGGGCTTCGCAGTCATCCCGTCGGTATTCTCCTTTGGTCTGGACCCTGCTTCCGGTCCCAGCCTGCTGTTCATCACGCTGCCGCGTGTGTTCCAGCAGATGCCGCTCGGACGGCTGTTTGCATTCCTCTTCTTCATTTCCGTTTTGTTTGCCGGCATCACCTCACTGGCCAACATGCTGGAAGCGGTGTCCGAAGCCGCACAGACCCGCCTCAAGCTGAGCCGTAAAGCGGCCGTTCTGGTGGCCGGTGCGGCAACGCTTGCAGTCGGCCTTCCGATTGAGCAGGAAGCCTTGATGGGCCGCTGGATGGACATTATCACCATCTATATCGTACCGATTGGCGCCATTCTGGGCGCAGTGATGATTTACTGGGTGCTCGGCGTCAAGCAGATAAAAAAAGAATTGATGGAAGGCCGCAAAAAGCCGCTCAGTCCGGCATACAATTTTCTGGCCAAGTATGTATATGTATTTCTGGCGGCGGTCGTTGTGGTTTGCAGCTTTGTCATTCCCGGCGGCATTGGCTAAAATCAAAAGAATAAGGGAGCGATTCCGCTCCCTTTTCTTTTGCCATCACGTATAACAAAAATCCCACGGTTTCCCGTGGGATTTTTCTTTCCTGAAATCAGTCCTTATTTTCCGGATGGACAAACGCAGCCTTTTCCTCCTCGTCCGATTCATCCGTATCCGCAGCCTCGGCAGCGCTTTCCGGCGCCTTGCCGACCTTGGCATCGAGCTCTTCCTTCAGCTCAGTCATCAAATCCTCACCGACCACTTTATCCGGTACGACCTCGCCGTTATATACCTTGACGAAGGTCTCGCCGTCCATGGTTTCGTTGCGAATCAGATACTCCGCCACGCGGGTCATTTGCTCCAAATGTTCGCTCAGCAGCTTTTTGCAGGCACGGTACGCTTCTTCGATGATGCGATGGATTTCATCGTCAATTTCCGCTGCCTTAACTTCGGAATAGCCCTTGCCCGCTGCAAAATCGCGGCCAAGGAAGATTTCCCCGCTGTCCGAACCATAGTCGATGGGGCCAATCTTCTCACTCATACCATAGCTGGTGACCATCGCGCGGGCCATCTGCGTGGCCTGCTTGATATCGCCGTATGCACCGGTCGAAATATCCTCCATCGTCAACTGCTCAGCCACGCGGCCGCCCAGACAAACGATGATATATTCCTCCATATACTTGCGGGTACGGTAAGCCTGATCCTCCTCCGGTAGCGGCATGGTAAAGCCGCCCGCACCGGAAGAACGCGGGATAATTGTGACATGGTGCACAGGGTCCTGCGTCGGCAGCACATGGAAGCAGATTGCATGGCCCGCCTCGTGGTACGCCGTCAGGCGTTTATCCTTGTCGGTGATGATGTGGCTCTTCTTTTCCACACCCATGACCACCTTGAGCAGGGACTCCTCAATCTCTTCCTGAGAAATCAGCTTCTTATTGCGGCGCGCTGCCAGAAGCGCTGCCTCGTTAAGCAGATTCTCCAAATCCGCGCCGGTAAAGCCCGCCGTGGTCTTGGCAATATCTGCAAACTTAACATCCGGGTCAAACTGCTTGTTGCGCGCATGCACCTTGAGGATTTCCTCACGCCCCTTGACATCCGGTGCGCCAACATAAACCTGCCGGTCAAAGCGGCCCGGACGCAGCAGTGCGTTATCCAGAATATCCTTTCGGTTGGTTGCCGCGATGACGATAACGCCTTCATTTGCGCCGAAGCCGTCCATCTCGACCAGCAACTGGTTGAGCGTCTGCTCGCGCTCGTCGTGGCCGCCGCCGAGCCCTGCGCCGCGCTGACGGCCGACCGCGTCAATCTCGTCGATAAACACAATCGCCGGGGCGTTCTTCTTGGCCTGCTCGAACAAGTCGCGCACGCGCGATGCGCCGACGCCGACATACAGCTCAACGAAGTCCGAACCGGAAATCGACAGGAACGGCACGCCCGCCTCGCCCGCGACCGCACGCGCAATCAGCGTTTTACCGGTGCCCGGAGGGCCAACCAGCAACACGCCCTTGGGGATGCGCGCGCCAATCTGCACAAACTTCTGCGGGTTTTTCAGGAACTCGACGATTTCCTGTAGCTCCGCTTTTTCTTCGTCGGCGCCGGCCACGTCGTTGAATGTCACCTTGCGCTTATCATCCTGCGCCAGCCGTGCGCGTGCCTTGCCGAACTGCATCGGGCCCGCGCCGCCGCCGGACTGCTTATTCATCATAAAGTACCAGAATGCGCCGAGCAGTACAATCAGGATGATATACGGCAGGAACTGCGCCCACCACGGGATGGTGGTGGTCAAGTAATCGACCTCTTTGAGCGTTCCCGCTTTCATCTGTTCGTCAATGGTTTCACCGAGCTGCGCCCACCAGATGTCACGCGCAGCACCCAAATCATAGCTGACGACGCGGTTCTCATCACGCAGGTGCATGGTGAGCACCGTATCATCCATCTTATATTCGTCCACCTTGCCCTCGGTGAAATAGGTGAACACATCATAATAGGTGACCTGCTCCGTCTGCTGGGTCTGGCTGATGACATAGCTGACACCTGCCAGAAGGAACACCAGAATGATGAGATAAAGGCCAAAGCCCTTCATTTTTCCTTTCAAATCGGTTTGACACCTCTTCCTTGTTTATATTTATTCGCCGCCGTACACGCTCGGCTTCAAAATGCCGATATACGGCAGATTGCGGTATCTCTCCGCATAATCCAAACCGTAGCCGACCACAAATTCATCCGGAATCTCAAAGCCCAGATAATCGACCGGCACATCCACCTTATGCCGCGCAGGCTTGGACAGCAGCGTACACAGCCGAATGGAGCGCGCGCCGCGCGCATTGAGCACCTGCATCAGATAGCTGAGCGTCACGCCGGAATCCAGGATATCCTCGACAATCAGCAAATCGCGTCCGTCAATCGGCTGCTCAATATCCTTGATAATCTGCACCTCGCCCGAGGTCTTGGTGCCTTTGCCATAGCTCGACACGACCATGAAATCCACGTTACAGGGAGCGTCAATCTTGCGCGTCAGGTCTGCCATAAACACATAAGAACCCTTGAGCACGCTGATAATGAGCGGATTTTTGTCCCGGTAGTCCTCTGTGATACGCGCGCCCAACTCCGCGACCTTATCTGCCAACTGCTGCTCGGTAAAATAGATTTCCTTGATATCGTCCCGCATATCGTATGCCATTTTCAATACCCCTCTATTTTTATTTGCATCCGCGCGCCTCCTTGCGGGGAACGCGAACAATCCATACCTACATCCTGCACGGCAATCACGCCGTTTTTATCCGCTATGACTGCCAGCCCATCCCGTCGGTGACGGGGGATTTTGCAATCAATCAGCAGCTTTTTGAGCGTCCGGCTGCCGCCTTTCTCCGTCAGGCGGATGCGGTCGCCCGTCCTGCGCGTGCGAACGCACAATGATACGAAATCTATTGTACCACAATCCACGCAAAAAGTATTGAATGATTTGTAAAAAACTTCGTTTTTTTCTAAGACATGAACCGAAACCCGCACACTGCCATCCCAAAGCAGCATCTCGGACGGAACCGAAAGCGGCACCGCAGGCCGTGCCTGCCGGGCTTCCTCCCGCGTCAACCGCAGCGCACCATATTCGCGCCGCGCAGCAAAGCCATGCGGCAAGCTGCAGCGGGCCGACGGATTTTCGCTTTCCAGCAGCCGCTCCAGCGCGCGAACATGCTGCGCGGTCAAATCCCGCAGCGGCATACCGCCCTGTGCCAGCAATCGCCGCAGCGCGCGCGAACGCACTGCGGGATGCGCCCGCCGCAGCGGAGCAATCTCCCATGCGCCGTCC
>NZ_CALWUQ010000050.1 GCF_944384695.1 uncultured Agathobaculum sp.
GTCATCTGTTTATCCATATTTTTATTATATCATGTCGGGCTGTATCATGCTTACTTTTCTGTGCGGTGTTGCCTTAGAATAATTAAGGAACAGGATATGCCGCATCGCTTGCTTCATTGCGGAAAACTGTGGTATAATAGCTTAGATTCGGCATATACCGAGGAGGAAAACCGGAATTATGATTATCACTTGTCCGCACTGTCAGACTGAGACCGACTATAAGGTGCACGATCATATCAATATTGAGCGCAATCCTGAATTGCGGGCGCAGGTGCAGGATCTGTCCTGTTTCCGTGTGAAATGCCCCAATTGCGGTGAGACGGCGCTTGTTGTACACCCTTGTCTGTATCACGATATGTCTAACCAGTTCATGGTCTGGCTGTGGCCGGAGGAGGGCGAAGCGCCCAAGGCACAGTTTGACCCGCTGGCCGGCTATACGCTGCGCATTGTGGACAGTCTCAACGCCTTCCGTGAGAAAATCAACATTCTGGAGCGGGGCTTGGATGACCGTGCGGTGGAAATCATGAAGCTGCTGCTGTTTGCACAGCTCAATCATGACTTGGATGTGGTGGAACTGTTGTTCCATGAGTTGGATGAGCGCACAGGGGACTTCCGGTTTGTGGCGGTGCTGTCGGACGGTGCGGAGCAGTATGCCGCGATGCCCGGTATGGTTTACCAGCGCTTGCGGGATGACGTGGAAACCTATCTGTATACGCCCGGCGGGGATTTCACCAGAATCGATATGGCGTGGGCGCACAATGCGCTGGAACTGCTGCACGAATTGAGGTAAAAAAACGGCCTTCCCGACGGGGAAGACCGTTCGATATGCGTGGACTCAACCAAAGAAAACCTGCACCAGCGTGCCGCCGATGACGGCAACGGCGAATGTGGCTGCAATCACAGGCAGCGCGCGATGCCGTCCTTCTTTTTCCTCAAACAGCACAATGTAGCCGAAGCCTGCGCCGGTGGAAAGTCCTGCAATCAACGCACCGAAGCTGATGGTGCCGCCGACAAACAGCTCGGACAGCAGCACGCTCATGGCGCAGCTGGGAATCAGCCCAAGGATAGCGCAAAGCAGCGGCTGGAAGATGCTGTCGGACAGAAGAAGGGACGCGAGTACCTCTTCACCGATGAGGTGTACGACCAGATTCAGGACAAAAAGCACGGCAAACAGGAAAAATGCGGTTTTCAAAGTGTGCCAGACAACGCTCCAAACCGGGGAGCCGGCGCTGCAATCACAGGCCGACATTTCGATTTCCAGCTCTTCGTCGCTGTTCGGACGATGGCTGCGGAATACGGTGTATCGCAGGATGTAGCCGCCGATGACAGCGATGGCAAACTTAACGACCAGCAGCAGAACGACCTGCGGTACACTGGCGCCGCCCGCCAGCATAACGGGAACCGCTTCGTCCGAAGTAGCCAGAAAGACGGCAACCAGCGTGGCGGGTGCAAGGTATCCGGCGGAGAACAGGGCGGCAGCCGCGGCAGAAAAGCCGCATTGCGGAATGGTTCCGGCCAGCGCTCCCACAACCGGGCCGAACTGTGCGGCACGCGAGAGCAGAGCAGGCGTATTGGTCAGACGGTTTTCGATATAATAGAGAAGAGCGTATACCACAAGCAAAAGCGGTATGGTCTTGAGAACGTCGAAAAACGCTTCCGGCAAGACGTGAGATACAATATCGAGCAATAATTTCACCTCATAGCAAATGACAGTTAAACAGAGACAACTATAAAACAGTATAACACAGTATCATGCAATCGGGCAAGAAGGATTTGCCGAAATGCACCAGTTTTGAAAAGGAAACGATTAAAGGATATGAAATTTAGTGAGTTGAACATCGAAAAAAACATACTCAAGGCACTGCGTGAGGCGGGGTATGATGAGCCGACGCCGATTCAGCAAAAAGCAATCCCGCCGGTGCTGGCAGGGCATGATTTGATGGGCTGCGCCCAGACCGGCACGGGAAAAACCTGCGCTTTTTCGGTTCCCATCATTCAGCGCTTGAGCAAATCCGGCGGGAAGGCTGGTGCGATTCGCGCGCTCATTCTCACGCCGACGCGCGAGCTTGCGTTACAGATTTATGAAAATGTTTGCCAGTATGCGCGCTATACGCCGTGCACGGCCGCGGTCATCTTTGGCGGTGTGTCGCAGGTGCCGCAGGTGGAAGCCATTGCGCGCGGCGCGGACATTCTGATTGCGACCCCCGGACGGCTGTGGGATTTGATGGGGCAGGGCATCGTGAAGCTGAATAAGGTCGAGTGCTTTGTGCTGGATGAGGCGGACCGCATGCTGGACATGGGCTTTTTCCCGGATGTCAAGCGAATCATCAAGTATTTACCGGCTAAGCGGCAGACGCTGCTGTTTTCTGCGACTATCCCGAAAGAAATTGCGGCGCTGGCGGATAGTTTGCTGAAAAATCCAGCGCGTATTTCGATTACGCCTTCCGCCAAACCCGTGGAAAAGATTGAGCAAAAGGTTTTTTTGGTGGAAAAGGCGGAAAAAAGGGAACTGCTGATTGATACGATTCGTCAAAGCAACGTACACCAGACACTGGTCTTTACACGCACCAAGCACGGCGCGGACCGCGTTGCGCGGGACTTGAACCGCGCAGGGATTCAGGCCAAAGCCATTCATGGCGATAAGAGCCAGAACCAGCGTCAGCGTGCGCTGGAGGATTTCAAAGCGTGCAAAATAGCGGTATTGGTTGCAACGGATATCGCCGCGCGCGGCATTGATATCAGCGAGCTGCCGCTGGTCATCAACTTTGATTTGCCCAATATTCCGGAAACCTATGTCCATCGCATTGGCCGTACGGGACGTGCAGGACAGGAGGGTACAGCGATTTCCTTCTGTGACCAGTCCGAACGTCCGTATTTGGCGGATATTGAAAAGCTGATTGGCAAGCGTATTCCGCTTGCGGGCGAGATTCCGCATGTGGAGAAAGAAAACGAACGGGCGGGACGCGAATCCGGGCAGCGCAAAACGACAAATGTGCGCACGCGCCGCAAGCCGGTTTCGGAGAACGCTACGGCAGAAGAGGTTGCAGCAGACGTTGCAAGAGAAAAGGCGGCTAAGCAAAAAGCACGCAAAAGCGCTGCCGCAAAGCGGCCTTCCCGCAAGGAGAAAGTGGCGGAAGCGCAGAATGAGCAGCGCGCGAAAGCGGCTGCACCACGCGCCAGAAAAACGGTTGCATCCCGCACAAGAGGGCGTCGCAATGACCCTTATGCACGGTTTGAAAAGAATGAACCCCGTGTGGATGCACACACGCCTTCGCGTGCCTATGCGCTGAGCGAAGAAGCCGCCGCACGTATTCGCAAGAAGGTAGAGGATGCGTTGGCAGCGCGCGCACAAAAGGCATCTGCACCGGCGCAGCCAGTCAAGAAAGCAGCCAAGACCGCGGTTCGCCGGAGGCATCGCAGCGCAAAATAACCGGCTGAAAGCGTGTCCCTGAAATAGAAAAACGAACAGAAAAGGAGTAAACGACAATGAACGGCGCACGACACCGCTTTGCCCTTGGGCTTACCTGCTTTTTTCTGATATGTCTGACTGTGGTTTACCCCTTTCTGCTCTATACGCCAAATGCGTTTGTCAGCCGGTGGCGGGAGTGGTATATCGAAACCGCGATGGGAACGATGACGCATCAATGGCTGGCTACCTGGTTCATCCCCGGTGATATCATCGAAGAGGTGATGGCAAAGCGCTATTTGCTCAATCAGAAGCAGGAGGGCATCACAAGCGCGTGGAGCAATGTGAGCGATGATGACGATGCGGCCTCTACCCCGCAGGAGCAGTTTTATCAAACATTTTCCGAGCTGGATGAGGATAGCTTTGAGGCATTTCTCCGGGATAATCCGGAGTACATAGCGGATGGCTATGACCATATCAATATTGACTTGATTGGCGACGCTACGCAGAAAAATTATAATACCGGCATTGTCACCAAACAAGGGGATACGGTTTTGGCCATCAATGCGGAGCATGGTATCCTGATTGCGGAAGTTGTTGGAGAAGACTCGCTCGGGATGGAATATGCCGGTAAGGTTGCGCTTTGCAAAAAGCCGGAAAATGTGTTTGTCGGAACGTGCGAAGGACTGTTTTCCTATGGCTCCTATGTCTCGGACATGGTGCGGAATTATGACGCCATTTTAGGAATCAACGCTTCCGGCTTTGCTGATTATGAGGGCAACGGAACCGGCGGCTTGCCGTATGGCTTCCTGAAAAGCCAAGGGGAAAAGCTGCAGAGCGCGGTAGGCGACACATGGAAAATCATCGGTTTTGATGAAGAGAACCATTTGCAGATTGGTGCATTCACCGATACCTCCAATCTGCGCGACGCGGTGGAATTTCATCCGGCGTTGATTATCAACGGGGAAAATCTGGTGGCAGGTACGGGCCTGAACGAGCAGCAGCCGCGTACCGCTATCGGTCAGGCGGAGGATGGAACGGTTATCATGCTCGTGGTCGACGGCCGTCAATTCCATTCTTTCGGTATTTCCATTGAGCGATGTGCGGAAATCATGGAATCCTATCATGCGTATCAGGCATCCATGCTGGATGGCGGCTCGTCGTCCGTGATGGTGTATCAAGGCCGGGAAATCACCAGTCCAACCACTTTGTCGAAAAACCCGGAGGGACGGTATCTGCCGGACGCATTTTTGGTTCGGTGATTTTATCAATCATAAAAACGAAGGCACGGCAAAATTTGCCGTGCCTTCTCTTTTTGTGCGGTTACAACTTGCGGTGCTGCTGTTTCCATGCCTTGATTTGTGCAAGACGTGCCCTGTATTTGCTTTCCGAACCCTGTTCGGTCGGACGGTAGTATTCGCGGCCTTCCAACGAATCCGGCAGGCATTGCATATTGGTCAGTTTGTCAGTGGTATCGTGCGCATATTGATACCCCTGGCCGTAATTCAGTTCCTTCATCAGTCTGGTGGGAGCATTGCGGATAACCAGCGGTACCGGTTCGGAGAGTTGCGTCAAAGCATCCTTTTTCGCGCTTTCGTAGGCGACATACAGCGCGTTGGATTTTGGTGCAAGCGATAGGTAAACCACGGCATGCGTCAAATGGACGCTGCACTCCGGCATTCCGATAAAATGGCATGCCTGATAAGCCGCAACTGCGATTTCGAGCGCACGCGAGTCGGCCATGCCGACATCTTCGCTGGCAAAGCGAATCACACGCCGCGCAATATAAAGAGGGTCTTCGCCTGCCTCAAGCATACGCGCCAGCCAGTAGACTGCGGCATCCGGGTCGGAATTGCGCATGGATTTGTGCAGGGCGGAGATGAGGTTATAATGTTCCTCACCGGTTTTATCGTACAGCAGCGACTTTTTGGAGATGCATTGTTCCAGTGTCTCGCGTGTGATAGTGACGGTTTTCCCATCTGTATCGCTGTTGAGCACAAGCATTTCGAGTGTGGACAGCGCCGCGCGCGCGTCGCCATTGGCAAAATTGGCAATTGCTTCGAGCATATCCGGCTCAATGCAGATGGTTTGGCCGCCAAAGCCGCGCGGGTCGGTCAATGCGCGGGAGAGCAGAGAAGTGAGGTCGTCCGTTGTCAGCGCTTGCAGCACAAACACCTTGCAGCGCGATAAAAGCGCGCCGTTGACCTCAAACGACGGATTTTCGGTTGTGGCGCCGATGAGGATAATGCTGCCCTTTTCCACAAAGGGCAGAAAGGCATCCTGCTGCGCTTTGTTGAAGCGGTGAATCTCATCGACAAATACAATGGTGCGCTCACCAAAGCGGCGATTGTCCTCGGCTTGCTGCATCACCTGCCGGATTTCTTTGATGCCGCTGGTAACGGCCGAAAAGTCAATAAACGTCGCTTTTGTGCGGTTGGCAATGATACGTGCAAGCGTGGTCTTGCCTACGCCGGGCGGTCCCCAGAAAATCGTGGAGCTGATTCGGTCGCTTTCGATTAGGCGACGCAGCACCTTGCCTTCACCCAGCAGATGGGACTGCCCGACAAATTCAGACAGGTCGCGTGGGCGCAGTCGCGCTGCGAGCGGACGGCTATCATCTCCGCCAAATAGGGTTTGTTGTTCCATGCCGCGCACCTCCTTCGTATGATATCTGTATTATATCACCGAACAAATGTTCTTGCAAGATGACATGAAAAATCCTCTCCGAAAAGGGGAGGATTTTCAAGCTATTGTAGAGGAACGTCCACGCCGTCGAAGTTCAGCAAGACGATATCGGACGGATCAAGCGGTTCATCAAATTCCCATTGGTTGTGTGCGTAGCCCATACCGTCCGGTAAAGGATCGCCATTGTCATCAAGTACTGTACCCCAGCCACCGTCGATGCAATTGTTGGTGAGGTACAGCTTTTCGCCGTCTTTGGTAATGGCGTAGGTGGGGCGATAGCCAAGCTTGGTGCCTTTGCTGGAAGAACGTGCAGATATTCCAATTTCAGAGACGCGGACTTCTTCGACCAGCGCGCCGCCAACCTGTACATTCGGGTGGTAGACAACTTCATCGGCTGTCTCCACCGTGACGGTGCACGACCAGATTCCTTCGACGGGGTCGTGCAGCTGATAAGTGCCCTGTAAGTCGCCAAAGGTCAAATAGGGGAGATCTTCCGGGGTGATGTCAAATACTTCGTCGAAATACCATTGGTCGTTGTACTGAAAGTATCTCCCGCCACCCAAATACTGTTCTGGATTACGTTCGTCGGTAGCACGGCTATGCATTGTGCTGCCGGAATGATTGGCTTCTCCCAGAAAAGCGACTTGGATATGCAGCTTGCCGTCCTCACCAAAGCCGACGGACGACAGACGGGCGGAATTCGTGCCCTCCAGTTCGCAGGGTGTCTGTTCAGGAATTAACGGAATGTGCTCTGCAAAGAGCGGCACGCCCATGTCTGATGTCATGTTTTTCAGTCCAGTGACGGACAGCATTTCGCGCGGAAAGCCGACGGTTTCCTCCGCGCGTTCGGCAGATTGGAAGCTGCTGAAAGACACGTTGACCTTAGTACCATCCGCAATCGAACGGCCAATCTCGTAGATTTCAATAAGTGCTGTGCGGCTATTTTCGTCATAGTATACTACTCGCTCGCCGCCTTTCCAACCGTTGATGACCGGTGCGTTCTCGTCTTGCTCGTGCTCCAGCCAGCCACCGATCAGCATATCGTCGCTGAGTCGGTCACCGGTTTTGTCCTGTACCTCGACCCACACGCGCACTAGATTGCTGCTTGCCAGCGCTGCCACCGGCCGCACTTCAATGCCGTTGTCCTCGATAGCAATGCCGGTAATAGGCTGGCTCTGCTCTGCAAAGTTCCCGAGCGCATTTTGCAGCGCGGCACGAAGCGCAGGGATTGCGGCGGCAAACGTAGAAAAGGTCAGCAGCGCAGCAAGCACAACCGCCAGCGCAACTTTTCCCGCCGTCCAGCGCAGCTTGGTGCGGTGCGGTTGAATGCTTTGCAGAATTGCCGTGCGCCGTTCCGGGGAAAGTGTAATGTTTTGCATCGTCATATCCAAATCCCTCCTCATCTTGCGTTTATTCATCGTAGTACCATCCTTTCAAGGCTTCGCGCAGCATTTTGCGGGCGCGGGATAGGCGAGCAGTCACAGTCGAAACGTCCACGTGGAGGACCTCGGCAATTTCGCGCGCTTTCAGCTCCTGATAATAATAGAGGATGATGACTTCTCGGTAAGGGCGTGACAGCGCCAGAATTGCGCGCGGCAGCGTGTCATCTACCTGTGGGTCATCCGTGGAGGAAAAGAGTGCTTCTAATTCTTCGGCAGGGGCGTGGCGGCGCTTCCATGGGGATCGCAGATAGCTTTTGCACACATTGATGGCGATGCGGGTGATCCAGGTCAGCTCGCTGCCTTCGCCGCGGAATTTGTCCGCATTGCGCCAAGCTTTGAGCAGGGTCTCCTGCACCGCGTCCTCTGCCAAATGCACATCTTTCAAGTAGAGCGTGCACAGGCGCAGCAGGCGGTCGCCCCAATCATTGAGCAGGCGTGCAAAGCCGTCCTCATCCTGCAGATACGAGGGAGCCTTGTTTTCGGTCAATTCCACAGCGGCTTCACATCCTTTCAACCATTTGACGCGCAAGAGAGGAAAATTACTGCAAAAAAATTGAGGCTTTTTGAAAAGCCTCAATTGAGATGTAGCCCGTCATTCATAATCAACCGGCTCACCGGTCAGCACATCGTAATAATACCAACGCTCGCTATCATCATTCACGAAAAAGTAGAGGCCGAGTGGGTTTTCTGTTCGGTTGCCCGTGATGCGTCCGATATATCTACCGCCTTCGGCTTCGCCGATTGGGGTAATTTGTGCGACCGAAACAGGGTGTATAACCAGCAGGTACAGTGGTAGTATTACGAGGAACGTTACATAGAATACCATCAACAGAATGAAGGTGTTTTGTGCCCGGCTGCGTGCAGGACGTGGCTGCATTGGCCGGCGGAAGGGGAGAAGCCGATACAGCCAGACTGCAATACCAACCAGCGCCAGTAGGCACAACCACCAGATATCAAGTTGATACCACATGTTGTACCAGCCGCCGTACGACAGCAGCAGATAGGCCAATGCGGTGTATAGCAACAACAGCAGTGCGCCCTGCCAGCGCGACATATGGTCAGGGCGTTCGCGTTCGATATACTCGACCGCGATCAAAGGGATCAGCAGCATCGCCGCACCCCAGACCCACAAAAAGACGGGATTTAGGCCAAGTGCGTCGTCATACGCGAAGTTAAGCCAAGTGGCAAGGCTGCTTGCCACCAGCCAAGCAGCGATGGCCAGCGCGGCCAGAACGGTTGTGGAAAGCTGCTTTTTCATCTCTATCCAACCTTTCGGAAAGGCAAACGGGCAAAGCCTTGCGGCTTTGCCCGTTTTATCATTCTGCGCCGCAAGGCGCTATTCGTGAAAAGAAAAACTTACGCTTCTGCCTTGATCTTCTTGAGCTTGGCAAAACGCGGCAGACCGTTCACCTTCGGGCCAACGTTCTCGCCAACAATCAGCGGCATAGCGTACTCGACGAACTTCTCGGTTACGCCGTTGCCTTCCTCATTGATCCAGTCGCGCGGAACCTTCTTCTCGGTGTTGGCAACCTCAGAAAGCGGCAGCAGCTCGATTTCGCACTTATAGCCGTTTTCATCGCGGGTGCACTTGAAGCCCGGCATGTAGTCGGTCTTGCCGGCAACAGCATTTTCAACAGCAGCCTTACCGGACATGTAGGACTCGTCTACGTCGGTCTTGGAAGCGCAATGCGCTGCGCAGCGCTGGAGCAGAGAAAGCTCGATGCCGCGGACCTTGCAGCCCAGCTCGTTCTTGACGGTGTCCGCCAGCATAGCGGCCAGACCGCCCAGCTGGGCGTGGCCGAAGCCGTCGGTAGCGGAGGTCTTAGCCTCGGATACGAAGGAGCCGTCTGCATAGTGGATGCCTTCGGAAACCGCAACAAGGCAGTTACCCTTCTCTTCATAGATGCGCTTTACGTCTGCCAGGAACTTCTGCATGTCGAAGTCGGTCTCGGGCAGGTAAATCAGATCCGGGCCGGCGCCCATTGCGGTTGCCAGACCGGCAGCGCCAGCCAGCCAGCCGGCATGACGGCCCATGATTTCAACGACGCAAACCATGCCGGTGTCATAAACGCGCGCATCCTGATAGATTTCCATGCAGGAGGTGGCGATATACTTGGCAGCGGAAGCAAAACCGGGGCAGTGGTCGGTGCCGAACAGGTCGTTGTCGATGGTCTTCGGAATGCCCATGACGCGGCACTCATAGCCGGACTTCATCATATACTTGGAAACCTTGTTGCAGGTATCCATGGAGTCGTTGCCGCCGTTGTAGAAGAAATAGCGGATGTCGTACTTCTTGAAGATTTCAAGGATACGCTTGTAATCGGTGTCATCCACATCCGGGTCAGCCAGCTTGTAGCGGCAGGAGCCGAGCGCGGAGGACGGGGTATAGCGCAGCAGCGCGAGCTCTTCGCGGTCTTCCTTGTCGATGTCGTACAGTTCGTCGTTCAGCAGGCCCTTGATACCGTGTGCCATGCCAAATACGCGGGTGATGGACGGGTTGTCCAGCGCGGTCTCCAACGCGCCGAGAACAGAAGAATTGATGACCGAAGTCGGGCCGCCCGACTGGCCGATGACGCAAGCGCCTTTCAGTTCACTCATAATGATAAACCTCCTAACAAATTAAAACACAGGGTTTGCCCACTGCGTTTTCTTGCAATATTAGGTTATCATAAAACCGCTTCAAAATCAATGCAAAACAGAATTTTTTGCATACTGCCGGACATTTTAGGAAGATAAGCAAAAAATGGGTGCAATTTTGATGATGGACTTGATTTTATGCGAACATACTGATAAAATAAAGGAAGAATTCAGCTTAGGCTAATTTGTTTGTAGGAAAGGAAGTTTACTATGCCATTAGTTACTACTACCGAGATGTTTAAGAAGGCTTATGACGGCGGCTATGCTGTTGGCGCTTTCAACGTAAACAACATGGAAATTGTGCAGGGCATCACTGAGGCCTGCCAGGAGCAGCATGCACCGGTTGTGCTGCAGGTTTCCAAGGGCGCGCGCGCTTATGCCAACCACACCTATCTGGTGAAGATGGTTGAAGCTGCGGTGCAGGAGTGCCCGGATGTTCCGATTGCACTGCATCTGGATCACGGCCCGGACTTTGAAACCTGCAAGTCCTGCATCGACGGCGGCTTTACGTCTGTTATGATTGACGCTTCCAGCAAGCCCTTTGACGAGAATGTTGAGATCACCAAGAAGGTCGTTGAGTATGCGCATGCGCACGGCGTCGTCGTTGAGGCGGAGCTGGGCACGCTGGCAGGCGTTGAGGACGACGTAAAGGTTTCCGCAGAGGATTCCTCCTACACCCGTCCGGAAGAAGTTGAAGAGTTCGTTTCCCGCACCGGCTGTGACTCGCTGGCAATCGCCATTGGCACCTCTCACGGCGCTTACAAGTTCACTCCCGAGCAGTGCACCCGCAATGAGCAGGGCATTCTGGTTCCGCCTCCGCTGCGCTTTGACGTTCTGGAGGAAGTTTCCAAGCGTCTGCCGGGCTTCCCGATTGTTCTGCACGGTTCCTCTTCCGTTCCGCAGAAGTTCGTTGACATGATCAACGCACACGGCGGCAAGATGCCCGATGCAATCGGCATTCCGGAGGAAGAACTGCGTCAGGCTGCCAAGCTGTCTGTCTGCAAGATCAACATTGACTCTGATATCCGTCTGGCTATCACCGCTACCATCCGTGAGTACTTCGACGAGCATCCGGATCACTTCGATCCCCGTCAGTACCTCAAGCCCGCTCGTCAGGCTGTTAAGGACATGGTTGCGCATAAGCTCATCCATGTGCTCGGCTGCAACGGCAAGGCATAAAAAGTTTCGCGTTTTGAAGAAGAGCGAACCGCATCCCCTTCGGATGCGGTTCGTTTTTTGTTTACAGTCGTCGTTTTTTGGCAGAACAGGCTGCATAACGGTTTTCATACTTTACATTATGAAAGTGCTGTGGTATAATCAAAGCAACGGAAACGCAATATGGATGTAGGAGGGATAGTCTTGAATCGAAAGCTGAAAGATGAGGATATGGACATCTTGTTTCGAGGAATCCTGAAGCTCAAGACAGTGGAAGACTGCTATGATTTCTTTGAGGATCTGTGCACAATTGCCGAGTTGCGTGCGATGGTGCAGCGCTTTCAGGTCGCTCGCATGTTGGACGAGGGCTGTATTTACAGCGATATCGTACAGGAAACCGGGGCATCGACGGCAACAATCAGCCGCGTCAATAAGTGCTTGGTATATGGGTCGGACGGATACCGCAAAATGCTCGACCGCTTGAAGGAAGACGATGAATAGTTATCAGACCCTGTCGGCATACTATGACCGCTTTACAGATGATGTGGGCTATGAACAGTGGGCGGAGTTTTTTGTTTCGCTGTTTGCGCGCGAGGATGTGGCGCCCAAGCTCGTTCTCGATTTGGCATGCGGCACGGGCAGCCTTACCCGTTTGCTGGCGCAGCGCGGATACGATATGATTGGCGTGGATGCTTCGCCGGAGATGCTCATGCAGGCGATGCAGAACACCTTTGATTGCCAGCCGCGTCCGCTGTTCCTCAATCAGCGCATGGAGCAGCTTGATTTGTATGGTACGGTGGATGTGTGTCTGTGCTGCCTGGACAGCGTCAATTATGTGACCGAGCCGGCGGTGCTGCAAAAGGCGTTCGACCGTGTGCACCTGTTTCTTGAACCAAAGACCGGTCTGTTCGTGTTTGATATCAACACGCCGGAAAAGTTTGCCCGTATCGACGGTAACAGCTATGTACGCGAGGATGAGGATGTGTTCTGCGTTTGGCAGGCCGCGGTCGAGGACGGTTTGTGCGCCTATCAGTTCGATATTTTTGAGCGGGACGGCGATACATGGACACGCGCGCAGGAGACACATGAGGAACGGATATATACCATTCCGGAATTGACCGCCATGCTTGAGAAAGCCGGCTTTTCCGAAATCAAAACCTATGGAGACCAATCCTTTTCGCCGGTGCAGGGCGGGGAAGATAGGGTCTATATTACCGCACGAAAGAGAGATTAAATCAATATGAGCGATACGTTACTTCGCGCAATCGCCCGAGATGCGGGCATTCAGATTTCCGCCGCCGTTACGACCGGATTGGTCGAGCGCGCACGCGAGATTCACGATACCACACCGGTGGCGACCGCAGCGCTCGGCCGCACCCTGACCGCGACGGCTATTATGGGCAGCCAGCTCAAGACCGATGACGGCTCGGTGACCGTACAGGTCAAGGGTAACGGCCCGCTGGGGACGATTGTGTGCGTCGGCGATGCGGACGGCTGGGTGCGTGGTTATTTGCAAAATCCGGGTTGCGAGATGCCGCTGCGCGCAGATGGCAAGCTGGATGTTGGCGGCGGCGTGGGCCGCGGCTATTTGATGGTCATCAAGGACATTGGCCTGAAAGACCCGATTACCGGAACCGTCGCACTGGTCAACGGTGAAATTGCGGAGGATTTGACGCGCTATTTTGCGGAGAGCGAACAGATTCCGTCTGCGTGCGCGCTGGGGGTGCTGGTAGATACCAACCGGTCGGTCAAGTGCGCGGGCGGCTGGCTGGTGCAGCTGATGCCGGGCGTTAAAGATGCTGATATCGAC
>NZ_CALWUQ010000051.1 GCF_944384695.1 uncultured Agathobaculum sp.
AGGTGAAAATCGCGGAACAGGAACACGTCGCGCAGGCCGCCTGCCATGCACAGACGGCTTTTCTGCGCCAGCGCGCCGACAATCAGGCCGCCCGCGAGCGCAATCAGCCACGGGGCGTGGCTTGCACCCGGGCCAGACTGCGAAAAGCGGATGAAGGACGGCGCAAGCAGCAGCAGCGCCAGCACCGCGACGACAAAACCGGGCAGCACAAAACCGTCCGCTTTCTGCACTTTACGCGCGCGGCCGAGCGAAAAGCCCTTTTTCAGGCACAGAACGCCTGCACCGATGCCCGCGGCAAAGCCGACAAGGCCCGCAATCGCGGTCACGTCGCCGCCGCCCAGACGCAGTACCATGCGCAGCGGGCAGCCGAGAAAGGCCAGCGCACCGACCATGACAATCATGCCCAGCACAAAGCGCAGGGCAGGCGCGGAACCGGCGCGCGCGCGAAATTCCTTGCTCGCAAGCGCCGCAACCGTTGCGCCGAGCACAAGGCCGACAATTTCAGGCCGCAGATACTGCACCTTTTCCGCACTGTGCAGGCCCAGTCCACCCGCAATATCGCGGATAAAGCAGGCGATACAGAAACCCATGTTGGCGGGGTTGCCCGCTGCGGTGAGCGCCAGCGCCGCAAGGCCGACGACCACACCGGTGCAAATCACCAGATATTTGTTTTTGCTCATGTGAATCTCCTTTGGTTTGTGAAATGTATTTTGCAACAAGGCCGGTTTTACATTTGCCCGGTCCTGTGTTACACTGATTTAAAACTATGCGGACAACGTGTTCCGCAGACGTCGGGAGGAAAATGCCATGCATTCGGTTTATCTGGACAACGCCGCGACCTCGTTCCCCAAGCCGCCCATGGTGGGGGCGCGCATGCGCGAATATGTGGACCAAATCGGGGCAAGCGTCAACCGCGGCTCCTATGAGGCCGCGCAGCAGGCCGAACTGGTCACGCTGCGCCTGCGGCAGCGTCTGTGCGAGCTGTTTTCCTTTTGCTCCGTGCCGCATGTGATTCTCACGCCGGGCAACACCTGGAGCCTGAACCTGTTGCTGTTCGGTGCGCTGCGGCCGGGCGACCATTGTCTGGTATCTGCGATGGAACATAACGCGGTCATGCGGCCGCTCGGGCAGCTGGCCCGCCGCGGCGTGACGTTTGAGCGCATCCCATGCGACCGGGAGGGCCGCTTGCAGGTGGATAGAATCGAGCCGTTGCTGCGTGACAACACCCGTCTGGTGCTGCTTGCGCATGCCTCCAACGTGTCCGGCACGGTGCAGGATGTGCAGGCGGTGGGGGACATCTGCCGCGCGCGCGGCATTCCCTTTGCGCTCGACGCTGCGCAGACCGCCGGGCATGTGCCGATTGACTTTGGGGCGCTCGGCCTGAGCGCGCTGTCTGTGCCGGGGCACAAAGGGCTGCTCGGCCCGCAGGGCATCGGTGCGCTGCTGCTGCGGCCGGACTTCGCGGAAACGCTGGAGCCGCTGGTCAGCGGCGGCACGGGCAGCGTGTCCGACTCTGAGGACGTGCCCGCGTATTTTCCCGACCGGCTCGAGCCGGGCACGCCCAACCTTCCCGGTATTTTCGGCTGGGAGGCCGCGCTGGACTATTTGCAGCAGCTGACCGTCACAGAGGTGCAGGCGCACGACCGCGCGTTGTCCCAGCGTTTTCTGGAGGGGCTGCGCGCCATTTCGGGCGTGGAGCTGATTGGCCCGGACACGGCAGAGGGCCGCGTCGGGGTGTTCAGTCTGGATTTCCCGGGAAAGGACAACGCGGAGGTCGCGGTCTTGCTCGAAGAGCGCTTCGGCATCCTGACACGCTGCGGCCTGCACTGTGCGCCCAGCGCGCACCGCACGCTCGGCACATTCCCGCGCGGCACGGTGCGTTTGTCCTTCAGTTGGTTCACGACCGAAAGCGAGGTCGACCGCGCGCTCGAGGCAATCGCGGCCGTCAGCGCAGAATGATGCGGGCGTTTCCCGCAAACACCGAAACCGTTCCGATGCGCCGCGCATCCGGGACGGTTTTTTGCAGCGCGGCGGCCAGCGCGTCCGCATCCGCGGCGTCGACCGCAATCAGCAGGCCGCCCGAGGTCTGCGGGTCGTACAGCGCGTCCTGCACTTCGAGCGGCACACCGTCCGCTGCGACGAAGGCTTCCGCATATTTGCGGTTGCGGTACATGCCTTCGGGCAGAATGCCCATGCGGGCAAATTCCAGCGCTTCGGGCGGGATGGGCAGCGCGGACACGTCCAGCTCGAGCTGCACGCCGCTGCCCTGCGCCATTTCGAGCCCATGACCGAGCAGGCCGAAGCCGGTCACATCCGTGCAGGCATGCACGCGGAATTGCACCATCGCGTCGCGTGCGGCCTTGTTCAGCGTGGTCATGCGCGCAAAAGCGGCATCCAGCACGTCGGGCGGACACAAATCGGCCTTGGCGGCGGTCGTGAGGATGCCCGCGCCGAGCGGCTTGGTCAGAAACAGCACATCGCCCGGCTGTGCACCCGCGTTGGTCAGCACCTTGTCGGGATGCACAAAGCCGGTCACACATAAGCCGTATTTGGGTTCCTCGTCCAGAATGCTGTGGCCGCCCGCGATGACTGCCCCGGCCTCGTAAACTTTGCTGTAACCGCCGCGCAGCAGGTCGTGCACCGCGCTATCCGGCATGGATTTCGGGATACACAGCAGGTTGAGCGCGATGCGCGGTTCGCTGCCCATGGCGTATACGTCGGACAAGGCATTGGTCGCCGCAATCTGCCCGAACAGATACGGGTCGTCCGCAATGGGCGGGAAAAAGTCCACGGTCTGTACCAGCGCGAGGTCGTCCGATACGCGGTAGACCGCCGCGTCGTCGCTTTTATCAAAGCCGACCAGCAGATTTTCGTCCGTGCGCACGGCAAGACCGTCCAGCAAGCGGGCGAGCGTGCCCGCGCCGACCTTTGCGCCGCAGCCTGCGCAGCTGGCGAGCTTGGTGAGTTTGATTTCCTGTTCCATAGGCCGCTCCTTCGTCAAAAAGTGGAGGAAACGGACGCAAGACCGTTATCCTATTAAAAAGATAACATGTGTTATGCGAAAGGTCAAGCGGGGCGCGCACGCCTTTGCATACAACAACAAACTGTGCTATAATGCGTTGTATATGAGATGATGAAATGAGGAGGGAAGGTCGGTGCTTTCCAATAAAAGCAAGGCAATCGGGTTTATTCTGCTGTCTGCATTCGGCTTTGCGCTGATGAGCACGTTTGTGCGTCTGGCGGGCGATTTGCCGTCTATGCAGAAGTCGTTTTTCCGTAATCTGGTTGCGATGGTGGTCGCGGCGGCGGCACTGCGGCGTAAGGGCGTGAGCTGGAAATGGGAGAAGGGCAATCTGCCTCTGCTGCTGCTGCGCGCAACCTGCGGCACGCTGGGTATTTTGTGCAATTATTATGCGATTGACCGTCTGGTGCTGGCGGATGCGAATATCTTAAATAAAATGTCGCCGTTTTTTGCGATTTTGTTTTCGCTGTTCCTGCTGCGGGAGCGCGCGAATGTCTGGCAGTATCTGGCGGTGCTGGCGGCGTTCGGCGGCAGCATGCTGATTATCAAGCCGGGGTTTTCTTCGGACATGTTTCCGGCGCTGATTGGCCTGTTCGGCGGCATTTTTGCGGGCGCTGCCTATACGGCGGTGCGCGCATTGTCCAAAAAGGGGGAGAACAGCGCGCGTATCGTGTTTTTCTTCTCCACATTTTCCACGCTGGTCTGTCTGCCTTATTTGCTCGTGGATTTCCATCCAATGCAGTGGTGGCAGTTGGCAAGCCTGCTCGGTGCGGGCGCGGCGGCAACGCTCGGCCAGTTTGGCGTAACGCTGGCTTATGCGCATGCACCGGCGAAAGAAATTTCGGTATTCGACTATACGCAGGTGTTGTTTTCTGCGCTGCTCGGCTTTTTCCTGTTCGACCAGATTCCGGATGGGCTGAGTGTGATTGGGTATCTGGTCATCTGCGGCGTATCGGTGATCATGTTCTTCTATAACCGCACGCTGGAAAGCCGGGAGCAGGCCAGTGGACGGAGTTGAGCTGCGCCGCTCGCGCCGCCGCACGCTGGGGCTGGAGGTCACGCGCGAGGGGCGCGTCATCGTGCGCGCGCCGCTGCGCGCATCGTCGGCTTCAATCGAGCGGTTTGTGCGCGACCATGCGGATTGGATTGCCCGCGCGCAGGCACGGCAGCGGGCGCGTCTGGAAGCACACCCTGAACCGGACGAAGCACGGCAGGCCGAGCTGATGCGCCGCGCGCGGGAAGAGCTGCCGCCCAAGGTGGCCTACTATGCGCAGCGGATGGGGCTCAAACCAGCCGGTATGCGCATCACGTCGGCGCGCACGCGCTTTGGTTCGTGCAGTGCGCAGAACCGGCTGTGCTTTTCGTGGCGGCTGATGGACTATCCGGATGAGGCGATTGATTATGTTGTTGTGCATGAGCTGGCGCATATTGTGCACAAAAATCACGGCCCGCGGTTTTGGGCGCTGGTGGGGCAGTACATGCCGGATTACCGCGCCCGCCGTGCGCTGCTGCGGGAGTAAGGGCCGAAGGAGGAAGAAAAATGACGATTGCGGAAATTGCGCGCCGCGCGGGTGTATCCAAAGCGGCGGTATCGCGCTATTTGAATAACGGTTATGTCAGCTCGGAAAAGCGGGAAGCCATTCGCCGCGTGATTGAGGAGACCGGTTATGTGCCCTCTCAGCAGGCGCAGACGCTGCGCACCGGCAAAAGCCGCATGATTGGCGTGATTGTGCCGCGTATTGATTCGGAATCCATCAGCCGTGTCGTTGCCGGTATTTCCCGCGTGCTGGAGGAACACGGCTACCGGCTGCTGCTGGCCAACACGGACAACCGCATTGAAAAGGAGCTGGAATATCTGGAAGTGCTTCGCAGCGGCAACGTGGACGGTGTGATTCTGGTGGCCACCATTTTGTCTGCGGCGCATCGCAAGGCGCTTGCGGCGCTGGGCGTGCCGGTGGTGCTCGCCGGCCAGCAGATGGATGGGATGTCCTGTGTGTTTCACGATGACCGCGGCGCGGCGCGCGCCGTGACCGAGCTGCTGCTGCAAAACGGCCGCTGTCGGGTGGGGTACATCGGCGTAACGCCGCGCGATAAGGCTGCGGGCGCGGCACGCCGGGCTGGTTATCAGGACGCGCTGCATGCCGCCGGGGAAGAGCCGCAGCACGAGTGGATGGAGCAGAGCGATTTTTCGATTGACGGCGGCTATGCGGCGGCGGAGCGGCTGCTGGCCCGCGTGCCGGATATCGAGGGGATTTTCTGTGCAACCGATTCCATAGCAATCGGCGCCAAGAAGCGACTGGAGGAACAGGGGAAACGCATTCCGGATGATGTCGCTCTGGCGGGCATCGGGCATTCCCGTATGAGCGAGCTGGTGCGGCCGCGTCTGGCGACGGCGCATTATTATTATCAGACCAGCGGAGAGGAAGCGGCGCGCGACCTGCTGGAAATCATCGGGCAGGGCGTGGACCGGAAAAAGCAGTTGATGCTTGGATTTGAAGTTTTTCCGGGAGAATCGGTATAATTACAAGAAACAGCAAGTGGACAGCCTGTGTTGTACAAAACACGGGCTGTCTTTTTGTATATATTATATAGTGCCTGTGCACAGTGTTCAAAAAAGGGCAAAAAGGTTTGGATAGAATTGCGCATTTACAAAATAGGAAGCGCAGCGGTATAATAATTGCAGAAAAAATGAAATCGGTTTCATAAATTATGACGAAAGGGCGGAACAAAGGTGGACTATGGAAAAGCGGCTTCCGAGGTGCTCAGCTGCATCGGCGGAAAAGACAATGTTATCTCGGCGGCACATTGCGCAACACGTTTGCGGCTGGTAATCGCAGACAATAAAAAGGTAAATAAGGACGCGCTCGAGAATGCAACGGGTGTGCAGGGGGTATTTGAGGCGCAGGGACAGCTGCAAATCATCTTCGGCACCGGCACGGTCAACAAGGTATACGAACAGTTTATCGCGCAGTCGGGCGCGGCGGCGGTGAGCAAGGACGAGGCCAAGGCGCAGGCAGCGCAGAAGGGCAACTGGTTCCAGCGCGGCATCAAGACGTTGGGCGATATTTTTGTGCCGATTATTCCGGCGATTGTGGCTTCGGGCTTCCTCATGGGCATTATGGAGTCGCTCAAGTTCATGGTCAACAACGGCTTTATCACGCTCGACAGCTCCAGCTCGCTGTTTGTGTTTGCCGATTTGTTTTCCAATGTAGCCTATACCTTCCTGCCGATTCTGATTGCGTTTTCGGCGGCCAGAGTGTTCGGCGGCAACCCGTTCCTCGGTGCGGTCATCGGCATGATTATGCTGCACCCCAATCTGCAAAACGCATGGACGGTGGCGACCGAGGGCGTGCATACCTATCAGGAAGTGTTTTTCGGCCTGTATAGCGTGCCGATGGTCGGCTATCAGGGCCATGTCATCCCGGTCATCATCGCGGTTTGGCTGATGTGCTTTATCGAAAAGAAGCTGCACAAAGTGGTGCCGCCGATGTTTGATTTGTTTGTCACACCGCTGGTTTCCGTGTTCGTGACCGGTTATCTGACGCTCGCCGCTATCGGCCCGGTGTTTACCACGGTGGAAAATTTCGTTATCAACGGAGTACAGTGGCTGATTGCCATCCCGTTCGGCATCGGCTCGTTCATCATGGGCGGCCTGTATGCGACGACCGTTGTTTCCGGCATCCATCACATGTACACCATTATTGACCTCGGTCAGCTCAGCACGTATGGACTCACCTTCTGGCTGCCGCTGGCCAGTGCGGCAAACGTCGCGCAGGGCGGCGCGGCGCTTGCGGTTGCCATTAAGACCAAAAACAAAAAGCTCAAGAGCATGGCGCTGCCTGCATCGCTTTCCGCGTTTATGGGCATCACCGAGCCTGCCATCTTCGGCGTTAACCTGCGTTTTGTCCGGCCGTTTATCGCCGCGTCGATTGGCGCTGCATGCGGTGCGCTGTATGCGTCGGTCGTCGGTCTGGGTGCGACCGGCACGGGCGTGACCGGTATCTTCGGTATCCTGCTGCATCTGCATCATCCGATTCAGTACTTACTTACAATCGGCATTGCCACCGGCGTTGCGTTTGTGATTTCTTGGATTATCGGCATTCCGGAAGAGAACAACGACGCGAAAACCGCACCGGAGCAGTCCGAAAAGCCCGCAGTTGCGGCGCCGCAGGGGGATGTCGTGCTGGTGTCCCCGCTGACCGGCGAGGCGGTTTCGCTGGAGGAGACGAACGACCCCGCATTCGTGTCTGGTGCGCTGGGCAAGGGCGTGGCGATAAAGCCTGCGGAAAACCGTATCGTTGCACCGTGCGACGCGACGGTATCGGCGGTCATGGGCCACGCGGTCGGTCTGGAATGCGATAACGGCGCAGAGCTGCTCATCCATGTGGGCGTAGATACGGTCAATCTGGAGGGCAAGTTCTTCACCGGTCATGTGCAGGAGGGCCAGCATGTCAAGGCGGGCGACCTGCTGCTGGAATTTGACAGCGCGGAAATCCAGAAGGCCGGCTATCCGGTCATCACGCCGGTCATTGTGACCAATACAGATAACTATGCGTCGGTAGAGCCGTCGTTTGGCACGGTACAGGCCGGGAAGGATACAGTTCTGACGCTGAAATAAATAGGAGAGAATCGCCATGAGCAATGCATTACAACGGGACCTTGTGCGGCTGGTGCGCCGCATCGAGCAGGAGGATGGGCCGCGTGCGGCGGCCGACCCCTTCCGCCAGCGTTTTCATCTGATGCCGCCGGTCGGCTGGATGAACGACCCCAACGGCCTGTGCCGCTGCGGCGAGTGGTATCATGTGTTTTATCAGTACGGCCCGTTTGACCCTACGGGCGGCGTCAAGATGTGGGGACACTATCGCAGCCGCGACCTGCTGCACTGGGAGCAGCTGCCGCCCATGCTGTACCCCGACCAGCCGTGGGACATCCATGGGGTGTATTCCGGCTCGGCGCTGGTCGAGGACGGAACGCTGTACTTATACTACACGGGCAATGTCAAGTTTTCGGGCGATTATGATTACATTACGGCGGGGCGCGGTCATAACACCGCGCTCGCCGTCTCGCGTGACGGGGTGACGGTCGAGAGCAACGAGCTGCTGCTGGAAAACAAAGATTATCCGTCCGATTTGACCTGCCATGTGCGCGACCCTAAGGTTTGGGCGCAGGACGGCAAATATTATATGGTGCTCGGCGCGCGCACCAAGGACGACCGCGGCGAGCTGCTGGTTTACGAATCAGCAGATAAGCGCAACTGGCAGCATATCAATACCCTGACCACAACCGAGCCGTTCGGCTATATGTGGGAGTGCCCCGACTTGTTCTGCCTGGATGGACAGTGGTTCTTGCAGTGCTCGCCGCAGGGTGTCAAGCAGCAGGGCAACCGCTTCCAGAATGTGTACACCTGTGGGTATTTTCCGCTGGAGGGTGATTTCCGCGGTGAATATACGTTGGGAGCGTTTCAAGAGATGGATTGCGGTTTTGATTTTTATGCGCCGCAGACCTTTGTGGACGGCGAACGCCGTGTGCAAATCGGCTGGATGGGCATGCCGGATGCGCCGTACACCAATCCAACGGCAGAACAGGGCTGGCAGCACTGTCTGACCGTTCCGTGCCTGCTGCGGCGCGACGGCAAGCGGCTGCTGCGCACGCCTGTGCCGGAGATTGACGCGCTGCGCGGCAAGCATGCCGCACCCGAGGACGCAAGCGTATTCGATATGGAGTGCCGCACGGAAAAGCAGGGCAGACTTGTCATCCGCGGCAGCGCTGTGATAGAATGGGAAGAAGGACTGCTCCGCCTGACGATTGACGGCGGCGGCGCGGGCCGCACGGTCCGCTGCGCGGAGGTTGGCGAAGTGCAGACGCTGCGCGTGCTGGCGGACGTGTCCTCGCTGGAGATTTTCGTTAACGGCGGGGAGCAGGTGCTGTCTACCCGATATTATCCGGCGCCGTATATGCATGGCGTGACCGCGTTCGGCGCGGAAACCGAAATTTGGGAGATGGGAGCGCTGCACATTACAGAGCAACAGGATGTGAAATAAAGTATGTCGGAAATCAAGCTGCTCGCACTTGATTTGGACGGGACGCTGCTTGGTACGGACAGCCGCGTGTCGAAAGAAAATGCACATGCGCTGCATCTGGCGCAGCAGGCGGGGGTGCAGGTTGCGCTATGTACCGGGCGCAACCTGACCGAAACGCGCGCGTTCAATGCGCAGCTGGACGCTTCCGCGGACTGGGCGTTGGTCGCCAACGGCGCGGCAGTGCTGCGCTTTTCGGACGGCGCGCAGATTTCGTTTGACGGGCTGGACCGCGCGATGTGCGAAACCGTTTTGGAGGTGTGCGCGCAGTTTGGCGTCGACCCGTGTCTGTATACGGCCAAAAATCTGTATTACGGGCATGAGTTTTTGCTCTTTTTGCAGGAAATCCGCCGCCGCGGCCGCGTCTCGCTCGATGAGGCGGCGGAGGGTTACGAATTTATTGCGGACGCGGCGCAGTGGCGCAATGTACTCGAGCGGGAGGACGGCAGGGTTGCCAAGGCGATTTTGCACCATCTCGACCCCGCGGTGGTCGACCAAATGACGCAGGCGCTGGACCGGACGGGCTTATTTGAACTGGCGCCGTCCGTCATGTTCGGCGGTGAACTGAAAAATGTGGAAATCAACCGTAAGGGTGTGCATAAAGGGCGTGCGTTGCGGCAGCTTGCGGCGCATCTGGGTTTTGGCATGGATGCGGTGATGGCGGTCGGTGACAGCGACAATGATTTGACCATGCTGCAAATGGCAGGTTTGGGCGTTGCCATGGCAAACGCTGCGCCGCATATTCGCGCGGCGGCGGACGCGGTGACGCTGGACAATGCGTCAAACGGCGTGGCGGCAGCGGTGAAACAGTATATTTTGGAGGGACAGGCATGAAAAAAGTGGTGGCGATTGGAGAACTGCTAATCGACTTTGTGCCGCAGCAGAAGGGCTGCGCGCTCGACGAGGTGACGCATTTTGAGCGCGTTGCGGGCGGCGCGCCGGCCAATGTGGCGGTGGCGGTGGCGCGGCTGGGCGGCAATGCGGCCATGATTTCACAGGTGGGCGAAGATGCCTTCGGCACGCATATCCTTAAGGTGCTCAAGGGCAACGGCGTGGATATTTCCTCGGTGTTCCGCACGGGGCGCGCCAACACTGGGCTTGCCTTTGTTTCGCTCGATGCTACCGGCAACCGCGAGTTTTCCTTTTTCCGCAACCCGTCGGCCGACCTGTTCCTCGATGAGGCGCAGATTCAGCCGGAAATGTTTGCCGACTGTGCTGCGCTGCATTTCTGCTCGGTCGATTTGGTGGACTGGCCCGTGCGAGCCGCGCACCGGCGTGCGATTGCGCTTGCGCGCGAAGCGGGCGCGCTGATTTCATTTGACCCGAACGTTCGTCTGCCGCTGTGGGACGACCCGGCGGACTGCCAGGCGGCGATTCGCGCGTTCCTGCCGAGCGCGGATTTGGTCAAGCTGTCGGATGACGAGGTCGAGTTCGTCACCGGCTGCACGGATGAGCGCGCAGCGGCAAAGCAGCTGTTTGAAGGCGGCTGCAAGCTGCTGCTGGTGACGCGCGGTGCGAACGGTTCGGCGGTTTACACGCCGCAGACCGAGGCGTTTGCCGATACGCTGTCCGTGCCGGTGACCGATACGACCGGTGCGGGTGATTCGTTCATTGGCTCGTTCCTCTATCAGCTGACGCGGGACGGCGTGGGCGTGAGCGATTTGTCCACGCTGCCGCAGGCGCAGCTCGAAGCGTATCTGCGCTTTTCCGCGCAGTATGCGTCTCTGACCGTACAGCACAAGGGCGCGGTCATGGCGACGCTGGACGAGCTGAAACAGGCGTATCCGGACTGAAGGACATCAAACATAAAAACGGCCTGCACCGGTGTGGTGCAGGCCGTTTTGCGGTCAGTCGGTAAAATAGGGGGCAAGTGTGGGTACGGCGGCAATGCGTGCGGCCGCATCCGGAAAGTCGCGCCGCAGGCGCGCGGCACAGCGGCGGCAGAAGTCCGCATAGAGCGCGGGTTCATCCCGCATCTGCTGTTTGAAGCCCCAGATATGCGTGAAAAATCCCTGCTGTGTGCCGGTGAACAGCGCTTCCAAATCGGACAGCGCAGCGGCGCGGATGTGCTTGCGCGCGGCGCACATGGCGAGCAGGCGCTGCTCGGCAAAGACCATGTAGGTCAGCACATCGTTGGCATCCGGCGAGCAGCGGATGAAGCGGATGGCGGTATCGGTGTAATACCGCCGAAAATCATCATCAGCAAGGTAGCACAGCGCGGTGTTGAACGGCTGCACCGTCCAGTCGAAGGCTGACCAGTCAAATCCGTGCGTCTGGGTGAACGCGCGCGCGTCCGGATAGATGTCTGGCGTAATATCCTCGCGGTGGATGGCGGCGGCGTCCAGCCCGTTCAGCAGCGGCGCGAGCGGTTTCCAGCAGATGAAATCGGTGTCAATCATCACGCAGGGGGACGGCATCGCGGACAGCGCATACAGCTTGCCCGCTGCCCAGAACGCCATGGGATTTACGTCCTCCGGTACGGCGTCAAGCAGCGGATGCACGCCTTCGTCCCACAAAAAAGAAAGGCCGAGCGCGTCATAATACCGCTGGGCCTTGGTATCGCAAATCATACGGATGGGACCGTTTTCCCGCCGCCATGCGAGCGCGGACAATGCGGTGGTCAGCAGCTCGAATGGCTCGACCGCATAAGGCTGGTCGGGCGAGCGCACGAAAAAGGGGCGCGTCCAGTTGGAGTGAAACGCACGCAGCATCAAATCAGCTCCAATCCGTAGCCGCCGACCAGATAGGTGCACGAGCCGAACACATACGAGCCGGAACCCGAGGAAAGATAGCTGGTGCGGTACGAGGTGGTATAGGAGGTCACATACGAGCCGGAGCCAGAACCCGAGCCGGTGCGCAGAAAGACCGTGCGGATGACCGTGATGACATGCGTGCCGTTTTCCAGAATCTCGACCGGCGGCAGCGCGCCGCCCATGATGGGAACAGGGGGCTTGCCCTCCTCGGCGGGATACCAGCCGTTCGGAAACGGGTCGACCGCAAACACGCCGGCGGGCGCGGCTTGCTCGACCACGACATCTTCTGCCGCCGGGGGTTCGTCCGCAGGCGGCTGGCTGTGACGTTCGAAACTGTCCGCATCCATGGCAACGCCGTCGAGCGCGCGATAATGTTCCGGGTCCATCGCGAGAATGCCTTCCGGCGCGGGAATCGGCGCCGCGGGCGCAGGTTCTTCCACTGCGGGCGGTTCCTGTTCCGGGGGTGCGCAGTGTTTGGCGTAGCTGTCCAGATCGAAAACCACACCGTCGATCTCCCGGTATTTGCTTGGATCCATCGCCAGAATACCGTTGGATTTTGACATGGCCGCGCCCCCTTTATATTTGTCCTCTATTCAAATTATACTGTACCGCGGGGTAAACCGCAATGAGAAAATCGCGCCGTGAAAAAGTTTTTTCCGCTTTACAGAAGGGCATG
>NZ_CALWUQ010000052.1 GCF_944384695.1 uncultured Agathobaculum sp.
CGTACTCGAGGCGGCCGTCATCATAATCCAGCTTAAATTCATAGATGTTGGCCGTGCTTGCGCCCGGTACCTTGTTCAGCGCGATTTCCTTGGCGCGTGCCTCGGTGATGGTCGCCGTCTGGCTGCCGCTATTGCCGCCGGTCGACGGGACATAGCCCTCTGCATCATGGTCATAGCTTACGATCTTGCCGGTCGTAGCATCGATCTCGTAGTCATACTCCAGATAGCTTGTGCCGGAACGGTAAATAAACTCGATCTCGTAAACCTTGCGGCCGTCGTCCCAATCCGACTTCGCCTTAACAAAAGTCACCTGAGAGGCGGTTTTGCCCGCGTGATCGAGAGCGGTCTGCTTGGCCTGCTCAAGCGTTACCGAACCGGTGGTTGTTCCGGTGTTGCCCGTATTGCCGGTGTTACCCGTGTTGCCCGACGAGTTGTTCGTGTCAAAATCGGTCACCTCGCCGCCTGCCGTATTGCCGGAAATCAGCACGGTCTGGGTCGCGCCGTCCCACGACACCGTCTTGCCCATAATCTCACCGATTGCACGGATGGGCAGGTAGATTGAGCCGTTATACAGCGCGGGGTCGACCTTCTGGCCGTTTACGTTATAGAATGTGCGCGCCGTGCCGTCAATGACGATGGTATAGCCCGGCTCGATGCGCAGGGTGATGTCCTGCGTGACCGCGTTTGCATCCGGCGTGCCGGTCGCGTCCGGCGTGACGCGCGTGCCGCCGATGGTGGCGGTGTTGGTCGTGCCGTCCCAGTTGACATTCTTATCCATCAGCTCGCCAATCGAGCGAATCGGCACATAGGTGGTGCCCGCGTAGCTGATGGGGTGCACTTCCTGCCCCTGCACGTTGTAGAAAACCCGCTCCACACCGTCAATCTTGACCGTGATTTCCGGGCTCAGCTCCGCCGTCACCGTGTAGGAGCCATTCGCCGCACCCGCCGCGCCGCACAGCAAAGCGGCCAGTGCCATAGTACAAATCAGTTTTTTCATTTTGTTCTCCTCCTTATTTTATTGTCAATCGAATACAGATTCCGCGTCCCATTCCTGGATGGCGCCGCTGTATGCGTCGATTTCAAAATCGTATTCCATACCCTCGTAGATGATTTTACCCTCATATCTCAGCTTGCCGTCGTCGCGGTCCAGATTCATGCGGATGTCGTTCTCGGTCGCACCCGGCACCTTGGCCAGCGCGATGGCGCGAATCTCCGCTTCGCTCAGGGTCTCGCCGGAAGCGGAAGCCGTGTTCTGCTGCCCTGCGGTATAGTTTTCCGCGTCATAGTCAAAGCTGCGGACCTCGCCGGTCGTGGCGTCAATCTCGTAATCGTATTCCGAGCCGGTCGCAGCGACGTAAAACTCGACTTCATAAACCGGCGTACCGTTTTCATAATCCTGTTTTGCCATCAGGAACGTCGTGTCGCTCTCGCTCACGCCCGCATGGTCAAGCGCAATCTGCTTGGCACGGGCCTCATCGACTGCGCCCGTCTGCGTCGTGGTCCCGGTCGTGCCGGTCGTGCCGGTCGTCTGTGATGCCGCGCTGTTGGACTCAATCACTGCACCGGTCATGGCGTCAATCGCATAGCGGTAATCCGTACCCTCCGCCGTGAAGTCCACCTCATAATACGCAATGCCGTCCTTTGTATCCAGCGAAATCGTGGAAAAGGATGCGTTCGCGGTGTCCACCTGCGCGGCGGTGACCGCCATGTTCTTGGCCGCGTCCTCACCGATATATCCCATCTGCGCACTGCTTTTCTGGGTGGGCTGACCGCAGCCTGCCAACGCAGCGGCCAGCATTGCCGCGGCGGTAAACATCAAAATCTGCTTTTTCATGTTGCTCACACCTTTCGTTTGAGTTCATATACAGCATACCAGCCCAACATTAAAAGAATATTAAAACAGTAAATTTTCCAAAATATTTTTTAAACCCGGTTTTCGCCGCCGTCCTGCGGCTGTCCGACAGGGAAGCGGAAGGTAAAGCAGCTGCCCACGCCCGGCGCGCTGTCCAGCGTCACCGCGCCGCCATGCAGCGCGGCAATCTGACGCACCATGGTCAGGCCCAATCCGGTACCGGCCTGCCCGCTGCGCGACGGCTCCACCTGATAGAACCGCTGCCAGATTTTTTCCTGCTGCTCCCGGGCGATACCGATGCCGTCATCCCGCACGGCAAACACGGCATCCGCCTGTTCCCGCCGCAAGGACACCCAGATATGCCCGTCCTGCCTGCCGTACCGCACCGCATTGCCAATCAGGTTTTGCAGCAGACGGCTCATCAGCGTTACATCAAAACGGGCCTCCACCTCCGGCTGGATATCGGTTTGCAGTGTGATATTCTTAGGGAAGGCGGGCTGCTCCGTGCAAACGACCTCTACCAGACCGCTCAAATCCGCCCATTCGAAGGAAGCGCGCTGCGTGCCCTGCTCCAGACGGGTCATCTGCAACAGCTGCGCGATAAGGTCGGACATTTTGCCCGCCTGCCGCTCGATGACCTCGATTGCCTGCGCATATTGCTCGGGGGTTTCGGCATGCCGCCGTGCGTCCTCGCATTGGGCGAGGATGACCGCGGTCGGCGTGCGCAGCTCGTGGGATGCGTCCGACGTAAACTGCTTCTCCGACTCAAAGGACGCTTCCAGCCGCACAAACATGTTGTCAAACGCCTGCCCCAGACGGCTGATTTCGTCCCGTCCCGCGGGCAAGCCGATGCGCTGGGACAAATCGCGCCCCTCTCCGATGTTTTCCGCCGCGCAGATGATGCGGTCGATGGGGCGGAAGGTCGAACGCGCCAGCAGATAGGCGCCCAGACCGCTGACCACCACCATCAGGGGCAGGATGAGCAGCGCGATGCCGGTCATATCGTCCAGCACGTCGGCCACATCCGGCGCCTGAATCATGCCGCGCACCCACACGCCGTCCTCCCAGCTGAACGGCAGCCAGAAATCCAGCACATAATAATTGCCGTTGGCCCCCTCGGCCATGCGGATGGCGCCGTTTTCAAACGCCAGCGTATCCGGAAAGGAGAGCGGCAACTGCCCGGCAAGCAGCGCGCCGCTGCCGCTGTAGACCACGGTATACACGCCGTTGTTGGTGAAAGAAAAATCCTCGCTGAACGTCAGACTACTGTTTTCCTTGGAAATGCCGTTCAAATTGCTGCGCACGGTATTGGTGAGCTGTTCATAGGCATTTTCGGAAACGACCGAGCTGCTCACCGCCACCATAAACACCAGCACCGACGTGGTAAGCAGCAGCATGAGCAGGGTAATCCACAGGGTCAGCTTCAGCTTGACGGAAAATCGCTTCACGGCTCCTCCTTTAAGATCCAGCCCGCGCCGCGGACCGTATGCAGCAGCTTTTTATCAAAGCCGTTGTCGATCTTTTTGCGCAGATAGGTGATATACACGTCGACCACATTCGAGCCGCCCGCATAATCATAATTCCAGATATGGTCCTCCAGCCGGGCGCGGGAAATGACCGTGCCCTGATGCTGCATCAGATATTGCAGGATGGCGTATTCCTTGGCCGACAGACGGATCTCCTTGCCGCCGCGCGTGACCGTATGGCTGCCGGTGTCCACCGTCAGGTCCGCAAGCGTCAGCACGCTGGTCTTTTGCGTGCCGTATTTGCGCGTCGCCGCGCGGATACGCGCGAGCAGCTCGTCAAAATCGAAGGGTTTGATGAGATAATCGTCCGCGCCGAGGTCCAGTCCCTCGATGCGGTCCTGCACGCTGTCGCGCGCGGTCAGGAAGATGACCGGCACGGCGCTGCCCTGTGCGCGCACCGTGCGCAGCACCTCGCGCCCGTCCTTTTTCGGCATCATGATATCCAGCAGCAGGCAGTCATATTCCGCCCCCAGCAGATAATCGAGCGCGGCCTCGCCGTCAAAGCAGGCGTCCACGCTGTATCCCGCGCGCTCGAGCGTCCGGCAGATCAGTCGGTTGAGATCGCGCTCATCCTCCGCTACCAAAATCCGCATAAAAACTCCTCCTCTTATCTTATTATAGAACAGCGCCGCGCGATTCGGCAAGGGGAGTCTTGCGCACGGCGCTTGCGTTTGTCCGGCCGGTCAGCTATAATAAAGACAATACCGATAGGGTAGATGCGAAGCCAATCGCATGCAATCCGGCTCTGCCGATAGCAAATCAGGAGGAAGAACCCCATGAAAAAGATTATCACCATCAGCCGGCAATTCGGTGCGGGCGGCGGCGAGCTTGGCCGGCGCACGGCTGACGCACTGGGTATCCCGCTATACAATAAGGATCTGATCCTTTGCACCGCAAAGGCATCCGCCGGGCTGACGCCCGCGCAGGTGCGCAAATGGGATGAGCGTGTGCCGACCAGCTTCGGCCTGACGCAAAGCCTGTTTGATTTTTACAACCGCCCCTTGAGCGACAAGCTGTGGGAAGCGCAGGTCAAGGCCATCCGCGAGATTGCGGACCGGGAGAGCTGCGTCATCGTCGGCCGCAACGCGGATTTTATCCTGCGGGAGTTCGACCACTGCCTGCGCGTATTCGTACATGCGGATTTTGAATGGCGTTTTGAGCGGATGCGCGGCATGATGGAGGACACCGAGCCGGAAAAGCTCCGCGCCAACATCAAGGCGGTGGACAAGGCGCGCAGCGCATACTGCACGCACTACACCGGCCGCCACTATGCCGACGCGACAAACTACGACTTGACGCTGTGCACCAGCCTGCTGGGCATCGACTTCGCGCTGGAGGAGATTTTGCGGGCAGCGGAACGGATTTGACCGGCTTTTTTGTCAAAAACAGGCGCTGCACTTGACTATAGCTTGATTTTACGGTATAATTGACGTGGCTTAATGGGCGATGGTGGTTGTTAGCATACTTCCATCGCCTATTCTTCTATGGCTGATGCACTGCACATGCGCAAAGCGCAGCGCAGATGCGGAGGGTAAGAAAAAAGTAAAGGAGAATCACAAGTGAAAAAAGTACTTTCTCTGCTGATGGCTGCCACCCTAGCGCTGGGTCTGGCGGCTTGCGGCGGCACGTCCAACGGTGACAGCAACGCGGAAAACAATTCGTCCAACAGCGCTTCGGGCGATGAAAAGGTTTGGGTCATTGCATCCGACACCGTGTTCAAGCCCTTTGAATACACCGACGCTTCCGGCAACTTCGTCGGCATCGACGTGGATCTTGTCGCAGCAATCGCAGAAGATCAGGGTTTCCAGTATGATATCCAGAGCCTCGGCTGGGATGCGGCGCTGGCCGCTTGTCAGGCGGGTCAGGCGGACGGCCTGATTGCCGGCGCTTCCATCACCGACGAGCGCAAGGAGAGCGGCTGGATCTTCTCGGACGGCTACTATCAGACCACCCAGACCATGACGGTTGCGGCGGATTCCGATATCACCGGCTTTGAGGACCTGTCCGGCAAGACGGTTGCCGTCAAGACCGGCACGCAGGGCGCGGCTTACGCCGAGAGCCTGAAGGATCAGTATGGCTTCAACATCACCTACTTTGAGGATTCGCCCACGATGTATCAGGCGGTGCTCGGCGGCCAGACGGTTGCCTGCTTCGAGGACACCCCGGTTATGACGGCTTCCATCAAGGACGGCGATCTGGCGCTCAAGATTCTGGAGGACACCGCAAACGAAGGCCAGCCCTATGGCTTTGCTATCTTCAATGCGGACAATCAGGAGCTGATCGACATGTTCAACGCCGGTCTTGCCAACATCAAGGAAAACGGCAAGTACGACGAGATCATCGCCAAGTATCTGGGCTGATCATAGCGGATTAACCTGAGTTTTCAGGGGGCACTGGTTGGTTCCGGCGCCCCCTGCTTGTTTGAAAGGAGTTCTGACCCATGCTTGCCAAAATTATTTCCACCTATGGGTCGCTGCTGCTGGAGGCGATGGGGCAGACGCTGCTGCTGGCATTGTGCGGCCTGTTTTTTGCCTGTATTCTGGGCTTGATTTTCGGTCTACTGAGCGTGCTCAGAAGCCGCGTGTGCAATATCATTTCCACCATCTTTGTCGATGTGATTCGCGGCTTGCCCATGATAGTGCTTGCCTTTTTTATCTACTTCGGCATACCGCAGCTTATCAATACCTTTATGGTGGGTACTCGTTTTACCCTGTCGGCTTTGCAGGCCGGTACCATCGCGCTGGCGCTCAACTGCGGCGCATATATGTCGGAAATCATCCGCGCCGGCATTCAGAGCGTGGATAAGGGCCAGATGGAGGCCGCGCGCAGCCTTGGCCTGCCGTACTGGAAGGCCATGCGCAAGGTCGTGCTGCCGCAGGCCATCCGCACGATGATCCCGTCGATCATCAACCAGTTCATCATCACGCTCAAGGATACCTCGATCCTGTCGGTCATCGGTTTCCCGGAGCTGGTCAACACGGCGAAAAACGTGCAGGCGAATACCATGCGTCCGTTTGAAGTATGGTTCATTGTCGGCATTATGTATCTGGTTGTCATCACCATCCTGTCCCGCTTCGCAAAGGTCATGGAAAGGAGAATCAACCGTGGCAGAGAATAACAAGCAGGCAAAGATTCACGTTTCCCATCTGAAAAAGAATTTCGGGGAGCTGGAAGTGCTCAAGGACGTCTCCATCGACATCCATGAGGGCGAAGTCGTCGTCATTTTGGGGCCGTCCGGCAGCGGTAAGTCCACCTTCCTGCGCTGCCTGAACCGTCTGGAGGAGATTACCGACGGCACGGTTATCGTCGACGGCTACGATATCACCGACAAGCACACCGACATCAACAAGGTGCGCGAAAACGTCGGCATGGTGTTCCAGTTGTTCAATCTGTTCAACAATCTGGACGTGATGGGCAACATGATGCTTGCGCCGACCGAGCTGAAAAAGGCCACCAAGGAAGAGGCGCGCGAAACTGCCATGCGGCTGCTCAAGCGCGTCGGTCTGGCGGACAAGGCGGAAGCCTATCCCGCGCAGCTGTCCGGCGGCCAGAAGCAGCGCGTCGCCATCGCCCGCGCACTGGCAATGAACCCGGACATCATGCTGTTCGACGAGCCGACCTCCGCGCTCGACCCGGAAATGGTTGGCGAGGTGCTGCAGGTCATGCAGAATCTGGCCAAGGAAGGCATGACGATGGTCGTCGTCACGCACGAAATCGGCTTTGCCCGCGAGGTCGCCAGCCGTGTTATCTTCATGGAGGGCGGCTACATCGTCGAGGAGGGCACACCGGACGAGGTCATCAACCATCCGAAGGAGCCGCGCACGATTGACTTCCTGAGCAAGGTGCTGTGACCGCGCGCTTTTTTTCAGGCTGTAGCCATATGGAGAAACCACTACCAATCCTTTGCCATCAGGCAGGGTTTTGATAGTGGTTTTTTTGTTGTCCAGCTCACCGATTTACTTCCTTCGCTTCGCCGTGCCCTTCCAAAGCAGTATGTGAAAAAAAATACAATCGTCATTTTACCTAATATGGAAAATAATTTCTTGTGGATAATCACAATTTTCATCAATTAAACTTGACAAGATAAAGCGAGATGACTAATATTAGCTTACAGATGGTTCGTATTTAAGTCTTATGTTCGTATATACGACCACAAGAAATGGTACAATTAGAAATAAAAGACAAGGAAGGTAATGGTTATGAACAACGCAATTGAGACAATGGCTGAACTGGTTGGCAATCAGTTAAAGTTGGTTGATTTGAGTCACAATCTGGAAGTTGGAATGCCCAGCTGCCTGACACACGCCCGCTTTGGCCGTGTCCAGCATGAGGCAATTGAATACGGAGACGGATTTACCCATGCTGCGTTGATTATGAGCGAGCACACCGGCACGCATATGGACGCTCCCAACCATCACATCCCCGGCAGCGACTATACGATTGAAAAGGTTCCGGTAGAACGCCTTTTCGGCCGCGGCGTCATCATTGACGCAAGCCACCTCGGCAAGAATGAATGCCTTCCCGTAGAGTTCATTCAGGCGTGGGAGAAGGAGCATGGCGAAATCCGCGCAAAGGATTTTGTGCTCTTCCGCTTCGGCTGGGATAAAAAGTGGGATGTCCAGCCCAACTGCAAGCCGTACGAGCACGACTGGCCGGGTCTGGGCCGGGAGGCTTCCGAGTATCTGAAGGACAAGGGCGTAAGCGTTGTCGGCACGGACGCGCTCGCGCTGGACACCGGCGACGCAGTCGTTTGCCCCGCGCATGACGTTCTGCTCGGCGCCGATATCTTCATTCTTGAAGCGCTCGACAAGCTGGATACCCTGCCGCCGTTCTGCTATATCGTTGCGCTCCCGCTCAAGGTAAAGAATGGCTCCGGCGCCCCCACCCGTGTCATTGCTCTGGTCGAATAATCCCCATCAGCGCATGCTTCGCATGAAAGAAAGGAGTTGAGCCTGTGGCTAATCAAGAAAACACAGCCGCTGAGCCGAAGAAAAAGAACCTATTGGATCGTGTCATCGACCTGATCTCATCCGTTTTCCTTCCGTTCATCACGCTGATGGTTGCAGCCGGTATCCTCAAGGGCATTGTCGCGCTGCTGACCGCCGCGAACATCATTGTGGAAGGCCATCCGCTTTACAGCGTATTCTACGCGATGGGCGATGCTTTCTTCTACTTCATCCCGGTGTTCCTCGCATTCACCGCTGCAAAACGCTTCGGAACCGAACCGTTCTGCGCCGTATTGGTCGCCTGTGTTCTGGTACATCCGTCATTTGTCGCCCTGATGGAGGCCGGCGAGGACTTCTCCATTCTCGGCCTTCCTGCAAAGGCGATGACCTACTCCTCCACGGTTATCCCCATTCTGCTTGCGGTTTACATGCTCAAGTGGGTGGAAATCCTGTGCAAAAAGGTGATTCCGGAAACCGTGCGTGCCATCCTGACCCCGCCGGTCTGCCTGATTCTGGTCATTCCGGTCACGCTGGTTGTCTTTGGTCCGATTGGCCTGTATATCGGCAACTGGGTGGCGGCAGGATACCAGTGGCTGTATGGACTCAGCCCTCTGGTCGCCGGTTTCGTATTAGGCGCCCTCTTCCAAGTCATGGTTATTTTCGGCTTCAACTGGGGCCTGTTCCCAATCATCCTGAACAATATCGCCGTGAATGGATATGACACCATTCTGGCCTTGATTGGCGGTTCGATTTTCTCCCAGAGCGGCGCCGCGCTTGCGGTCGGCATCCGCACCCGCAACAAGCAGCTGCGCTCCACCGCCGTTTCGGCAGCGATTGCCGCACTCTTCGGCATCACGGAACCTGCGCTGTTCGGCGTGAACATCCGCCTGAAAAAGCCCATGGTATGCGCCTGCATTGCCGGCGGTATCGGCGGCGCAATCGCCGGCTGGTTCCGCTGCCAGGCATCCGCGTTTGCTTTCCCGGCACTGACCACGCTGCCCGTGTTCTGGACTGTGGCGTTTATCCCGTTCCTCATTTCTCTGGGCGTCAGCTTTGTTGCAGGCTTCATTCTGACGCTGGTGGTCGGCTTTGATGATTCCGCTATCGAAAGCACCGCAATCGAAAGCGAAAGCTGATACCATCGCCTGCGAAAAAGCATATCTTTGAAACTATCCTAAAGCCGGTTTCCCCTTTCCTGCCGGTGTCCCCTTCATGCGAGGAATGACCGTTCTGGTCATTCCTCGCATTTTTTTGCTGCGCTTTGACATTACTTGCAGAAAAAAAAGGAACTTGCTATAATGGAAATAGGAAGCATCCGGCCACAGACCACCCCCGCATCCGGCAGCTTTCTATATGGAAAGGGGACTACTTGGATGGCACAAGACCAACATCGCACAACCACACGCATATTGGACATTCTGGAGCATGTGTCTGCTGTGAAAGCGGGAATGACCCTGACAGAATTGGCACAGACATTGCATGCGCCCAAAAGCAGTCTGTTTCCCATCGTCCACACGTTGGAAGAACGGCGTTATTTGCAGCAAAACCATGAGACCGGACGGTACACCATCGGCCCCAGCGGACTGGTCCTCGGCGCAGCCTTTTCGGCCGACGGCGGGATGGAGCCTGTCACCCAAATCATGAAGCAGGTGGTCGCCGCCTGTCAGGAGACCTGCCAGTTCGGTATTCTGGACCACGGCAACGTGCTGTATGTGGGCAAAGAGGATTCTACACAGGCGATTCGTATGATTTCCTGGGTGGGGAACCGTTTGCCCGCCAATGCAACGGCCATTGGCAAAGCGCTGCTCAGCGGACTGACGGATGAGGAAGTCCGGGCGCTTTATGCCGGCGGGATGCCGCGTTTGACCGAACATACCATCACCAACCCGGATACCCTGATTGCACAGCTGAATGCGATTCGCGGCGGCGAAATCGCAACCGAGCAGGAAGAATCCACCGCACAGATGGCATGCTGGGCGGTTCCGCTGCGCCGGCAGGGCAAGGTTTTTGCTGCCCTGAGCGTTTCGGTGCCGTTGTTCCGCTGTCAGGAGGAAAAAATCGCGCAGGTCTGCCAGTGCCTGAAGGATGCACAGGCCAAAATCGAACAGTTGGGCGAAATCATCAATTTCTTCTGACCAAACCGAACATATTGATTGCGCATATTGCGCAGCAGACAGATCCATGCCCTTAGCGGCGGGATCTGTTTTTTTATGCGCCGGGCGCTGTGTGCCGATACAGGACTGCTGTCTAATTATTTCCCAGTAAATAAATAGGGAAATAATGGGATTCCTTTTGTGGAATATGTCAAAATTATTCCCAAATTCGGTTTGACAGATTGGTGCTATGGTGTTATAATCAGAACATGGATTCGTAATTAAGAATATGATTCTTAATTACGAACAGATAAGGCAGCAGTACGATTGAAAAGGCGGCGCAATTGCTGCAAGCAAACTGATGTTTTTCAAATACAAAATCCCTGTGCATGATTTCGGATCTGGCGCAGGGCCGGCGTATGTCCGGACCCTTTTGCAAACAGAAAATCACAGCGGTGAAAAAGGAGTGGAGCGCATGTGTAATGCCATGATCATTGACAGCAAGGATAATGTTGCGGTGGCCATTGAGCCGATTTCCCAAGGCGATACCGTCACCTACCTTTGCGACGGCGTGGAAAAAACGCTGACGGCGCGAAATGATATTACCATTTATCATAAGCTTGCCATCCGCGATATTGGCTGCGGGGAACGGGTCGTCAAATACGGGGAGCATATCGGCTTTGCAACCTGTGATATCAAAACCGGCGAGCATGTCCATGTGCACAATGTAGAAGGCCGTCGGGAAAACCCGGAAGAAAAAGAATAGGAGGACAGACATGACTTTTTATGGATATCAGCGGCCTGACGGCCGCGTGGGCGTACGCAATAAGGTGCTGATTTTGCCCGCCAGTGTCTGTGCCTCGGATACCGCCCGCATCATCGCCCAGCAGGTGGATGGCGCGGTTACCTTCAATAATCAGCTCGGCTGTTCGCAGGTCGCCTCCGACCAGCAGTATGTCATGGATGTGATGGCGGGCTATGCCGCCAATCCGAATATTTACGGAACAGTCGTCGTCTCGCTCGGATGCGAAAACTGCCAGATGGATTTGGTGGTCAAGGCCATTCAGGAGCGTACCAACAAGCCGATCCGTCAGGTCATCATTCAAGAAGTCGGCGGCACGCTCAAAGCGGTCGATATCGGCGTACGATATACGCCCGAGTACAGGGAACTGTACAAGCAGCGCAAGGAGACCATTGAGCGGGTCTTTGCCGATGCCAAGGAAAAACACGCCATGCGTTATACCCAATACAGAGGCTTGGCCCAGGTGTCCAACTGGGTGAAGCTTAAATTTGCTGCCATGAATCTGAAAAAACTGGCCAGCTGGTTGTGGAAGGAGAAGTCTTCTCCATTCATGTTTGTACTCTTTTGGCCTTTATACGCCAGAAACCCGGCTTATGCTTGACGCATAGGCCGGGTTTCTCGACAGGCTGACAATAGCGCATATATGCGCTATTGATATTTTCTTGGAGCGGATTTTAATTCTATGCGTGAATTTCGCGGCTTCTTTGCCAGATGGTATGACAAGCGGTCACAAATTCTTCCGAAAAAAGCCCATATCATACTTGATTATAACAAAGCAGGATTCGATTGTATATAGGATGCAGTGAAATATTCTCTCAAGTTTACCCTGATGCAACAGCATATTTTTGGGCAAGTATGCAGTTTCTGACTTTCGGATCATTCCGAGGAATCGCCCTTTCACCGTATAATAGTAGAGGAGTGTATACCACTCTGCGGAAAAGCACAGGGCTGAAAGGACCCTGTAAGATATCAGGGAAAGGCGACCCATGAAATCTGCTCAGCAACAGTCTTTGAAGTCTGAATACGGAAGCTAAAACTCTGCTTACTTGGAACTTTTTCCTCCGCTTTTCGTCTGTATAAGTATATTATGATCGTAAGTTTCTTCTATTGCTCTTCAAAAAGCAGGATATGTCGCTGAAGGAGGCGTCGGATTACCGCCGCGCCCGCCATTCGGATAAGCCCCTCCCCATTCCCGGCAAATT
>NZ_CALWUQ010000053.1 GCF_944384695.1 uncultured Agathobaculum sp.
GCAAAAAGGCAGGCAAGGCATCCCTTTTCGGGCTGCCCTGCCTGTCTTTTTTTCTTTGGCCTATTTTGCAACAGGCCTTTTTTGCTGTGCGAACAAAATCAAATTAATCCTGAAACAGCGGCGTTGAGAAATAGCGCTCTGCCGTATCAGGCAGCACGGTGACCACGGTTTTTCCGGGACCGAGCTTTTTGGCGAGCTGAATGGCCGCGGCAACATTGGTGCCGCTCGAAATACCACACATCAATCCTTCCAACCGAGCCAAATCCTTTGCGGTTTGGATGGCCTCGTCGTCTGTGACGATGTACAGATGGTCGTAAATCTTGGTGTTTAGGTTTTTGGGGATGACGCCGTCGCCAATGCCCATTTGCAGATGGGTTCCGATGGAGCCACCGGACAGGATGGCCGCGTTTTCCGGCTCAACCGCCCAGATTTCCAGCTGCGGGTTCTGCGCCTTGAGCACTTCACCGATGCCGCTGATGGTGCCGCCGGTGCCGAAACCGGAGCAGAAACCGTCGATTGGGCCGCCGACCTGCTCCAGAATTTCCGTGGCGGTATGATGGCGGTGCACGGCGGGATTCGCCGGATTATCGAACTGGCCGGGAACAAAAACCTTCGGGTCATTTTTAGCCATTTCGTCTGCAATTCGCTGGCATTCCGCAATACAATCGCCAATATTGCCGGCATCATGTACCAAAATAACTTCTGCGCCATAATGCTGCACCAGCTTGCGGCGCTCTTCGGAAACCGAATCCGGCATGATGATTTTAACCGTGTAGCCCTTGACCGCACCGCAAAGTGCAAGGCCGATGCCCTGATTGCCGCTGGTGGGCTCCACAATGATGGTGTCCGGGCCAATCAAACCGCGGCGCTCTGCGTCCTCAACCATATTGAGCGCCGTACGTGTTTTGATGGAGCCGCCGACATTCAGGCCCTCAAATTTGACGAGCACCTCGGCGCAGTCTGCGGGAACCATGCGGTTCAAACGTACCATCGGCGTATGGCCGACTGCTTCCAGGATGTTGCTGCATATCATCGAAAAATCTTCCTCTCAAACATGTCTGACATACATTATAGCACAACTTTTTGCATAAGGATAGAACAGATTGACCAAATTGTGTCAATCTAACCTTCTTTTTTTGGAGTTTATGCAGGGAGGAGGTGAAAGGTGATGGAAATCCGCTTTCAACAGGCAAACCCGGGAAATTATCTATCGGCCGCACGCGGAAAAGAGCAAATCAGCTATCTGGTCATCCATTTTACGGCGAATGACGGCGATACTGCGAAAAATAATGCAGATTACTTCAAAAATTCCAATATTTCGACATCGGCGCATTATTTTGTGGATGAAAATGAGGTATGGCAGTCCGTGCGTGATGCAGATATTGCATGGCACTGTGGAACCAAAGGTACATACTTTCATCCGTATTGCCGCAATGGAAACAGCATCGGTATTGAGCTGTGCAGCCGTATCAAAAACGGCAAATATTATTTTCAGCCGGGCACGGTGGAAAATGCGGTGCAGCTGGCGCGTATGCTGATGCAGAAATATGGCATTGCGCCCGACCATGTGGTGCGGCACTACGATGTGACACACAAGAACTGTCCGGCGCCGTTTGTGGAAAATGCAGCGGCGTGGCAGGATTTCAAGCGCAGATTGACAGAGGAGGTGGATGATATGACGGCAGATGAGGTAAAGAATCTGATTGCACAGAGCAAAACAGTATATCGTACGGTTGAGGCAGTTCCAGAGTGGGGCCGTGCAACGGTGGAAAAGCTGATTCGCAAGGGCAGCTTGCAGGGCGAGGGCGGCACGGCGGGTCTGAACCTGTCCGAAGATATGCTCCGCGTGCTTGTCATAAATGACCGGTCGGGCATTTATGACGCATAAGTGATAAAAAACGGCGAAAGTAGCTTGCTTTCGCCGTTTTTCATGTTAATTCATTATAGATAAATTAGTCCAGATACGTGACTTTTTCGATGCTTTTGATGCCGAGTCCCGGCTCGTCGGACACGGTGATGTCTTTTTCGTGGAACACGGCGCCGCCGAGGATGGGGTCCTCGGTGCACAGTACCGGCCCGTCCAAATCAATCTTGGTGATAATCTGTTTAGCGCATGCAAGGTGGATGGCTGCGTTGACGCTGATTTTTGCTTCAAGCATGCAGCCGAGCATACATTCGACACCGTAGACCTCAGCTGCGGATGCAATCTTGAGCGCATTGTACAGGCCGCCTGCTTTCATCAGCTTGATGTTGACCAAATCGGCCGCGCGCATCTGCATGACGGTCAGGGCATCCGCCGCGTTCTGCACGCTTTCATCCGCCATGACCGGAATCGTCACGTTGTCGGTGACGTATTTCAAGCCGGTCAAATCGTGCTGTGCGACCGGCTGCTCGACAAATTCGATATCCAGTCCTGCGTCTTCCATCTGGCCGAGGATGCGCACGGCTTCCTTGGGCTTCCAGCCCTGATTGGCGTCGATGCGAATTTTGACGTCGTAGCCGACTTCGGCGCGGATGGCTTGCAGGCGGCGCAGGTCGAGCGGTGCATCCTTGCCGACCTTGCACTTGAGGCAGTCGTACCCGCGGTCAACGGCGTTGCGTGCGTCGCGCGCCATCTCTTCGGGGTCGTTGACGCTGATGGTGATGTCGGTCACAATCTTGCTGCGGCTGCCGCCAAGCATTTTATACACCGGAATATGGTATAACTGGCCGTACAAATCCCACAGCGCCATATCAACGGCCGCCTTGGCGTTGGTGTTTTTGAGGATGCAGCCCTGCAAGGCGAGCATCAGGTTTTCAAAATCATCCACCTCACGGCCGAGGATGGTCGGGGCGATGTGGTCCTGAATCGCGCCGATGATTGCGCCTGCGGTGTCGCCCGTGACCGCGCCGGTCGGGGGCGCTTCGCCGTATCCAATGGCTCCGGTGTCGGTGTGAATTTCTACAATCACATCCTCGACGGACGAAACCGAGCGTACTGCGGTCTTAAATGGAACGCGCAGCGGGACGGAAATGCGGCCAAGCCGAATTTTGGTAATTTTCATCAGTTGTCAACTCCTTGCGGTCAAATGCCGAAATCATTTTGCCAGTTCACGGATGGCCGCGGCCAGAATCTCCGCGTTCTGCAGCAGCCGCTCCACTTCCATATATTCGTCCGGCTTGTGTTCGCGGATTTCGTCGCCCGGAAAGATTGGGCCAAAGGCGACCAGATTCGGAATCGACTTGGCATAGGTGCCGCCGCCAATCGACTTGAGCACCGCCTTTTCGCCGGTTTGCGCCTCGTATACCTTGGATAGCTTGCGGATGAGCTCGCTCTCCGGCCGCATATAAATGGCGGCCTTGTGCTTCATCTGGGTTTCATGGAACCCGCCGAGTGAGAACGCGCGCTCCAGACGCGGATGCGCCTCGTCGTAGGTCTTCGTGACCGGATAACGCACGGAGAGGGTCAGCGAAAGCGTTTCATCTGCAAACGCTGCGACACCCAGATTGACGGTCAAATCACCGGACAAATCGTCACGCATCGCAAGTCCCAGCGATTCGCCGCGCGTTTCCAGCCCAATGCGGTCGGCAAGGAACGCCATGCAGTCGGCAAGGTCGCCCTCCAACGGGAGCTGCGTCAGTGCGAGCGCCAGACGACCGATTGCGTTTTCGCCTTGCTCCGGGGTGGAGCCGTGTGCCGATACGCCCTCGGCTTCTACGCGGATGCCGCCGTCGATTGGCGTTGCCGTTACTTTGTCCAGCGTGATTCTGTCTACAGCATCCGCTGGACAGGCAAGCTCCGCCACCGCGTAAGCGGGGGAGACGTTGGAGGCAGTGCCGCCCTCAAAGCGGGTCAGGCGATACGCACCGCTCTGGTTGAGCTTGTGCGCATACATGCAGTTCATAATACCCTTTTCACCGTTGATAATCGGATATTCGCCGTCCGGCGTAAAGCCCATGACCGGTATTTCGCCGCCGTGTTCCAGATACCAGACCATATCCTGACAGCCGGTTTCCTCATTCGTGCCGAACAGGATACGGATGCGACGGGACGGGACAAAGCCCGCATCCTTGAGCGCGGCCAGCGCGTACAGCGCCGCCACGGTCGGTCCCTTGTCGTCCATCGTGCCGCGGCCGTAGATGCGGCCGTCCTTGACCTCGCCCGAAAACGGCTCAGCGGCTTGCCAGCCGTCGCCCGCGGGCACAACGTCCAAATGGCCGAGCACGGCAATCATTTCATCGCCCTCGCCGTATTCGCACCAGCCCACCCGGTTATCCATATTGACCGTGCGGAAACCGAGCTTTTCGCACAGCGCAAGCGTTTCGTGCAGGCAGCGCGCGACCTCGCTTCCATAGGGCGCGTCCGGCGTGGGCTTGCCTTCCACGCTTGGAATCTGAATCAGTGTTGCCAAATCCTTTAACAGGTCATCCGCGTGTGCGCGGATATAGGTTTGCAATTCCATCATAGTCCCTCCTTAACGGGTTCTGAACATTCCCATATCATATTGTACAGGATGCACGACGGATTTGCAAACCATTCTGTGCAATTTGCTTGCAACACCTTGCAAACAGGTTGGGTTTCCTGTATACTGAAAAAACAGTCCGATGTTGCGGTATACGGGAGCCGGGACAGAGGGAAAGAGAACAAAAAAGTGAGGGATGAAAACAGATGATTACCAACGGCTTTACCTACATTGCGGTGCTGGTGTTTTTGGCCGCAATACTGGTAGGCGCGGAAAAACTGACCAAGTGGAAGTTTTTCAAGTATGTGCCGCCGGTCGTTCTTCTGTACTTGCTGACCATGCTGCTGTGCACGGTTGGCGCATGGGATATGGAGGCGACTGCGGGTGCATACAGTGCATTGAAAAACAATATTTTGTATGCGATGCTGTGTCTGATGCTGCTGCGCTGTGATATTCGCAAGGTCATGAAACTCGGCTGGCGGATGCTGGGCGGTTTCTTTGCGGCGAGTATTTCGATTGCAATCGGTTTTGTCGCGACCTATGCCATCATGAACGGTGTGCTCGGCTCGGAAGCATGGAAGGCGCTCGGTGCGCTTTGCGGCAGCTGGATGGGCGGCTCGGGCAACATGGTTGCGGTGCAGGCAGCGCTCAAAATCTCCGAGGCGGATATGGGCTATGCACTCGTTATCGACTCGATTGACTATTCGGTTTGGGTCATGTTCCTGCTGTGGGCGATTTCGTTTGCGCCGCAGTTTAACAAATGGACCAAGGCATCCACCGCTACGCTGGACGAGGTTTGCGCCCGTCTGGAGAAGGAGATGCAGGAGGAAGATAAGCACATGAACTTCCCCGGGCTGCTGTTCCTGATTGGCGGCGCGCTGCTGGTTTCCGCGCTGTCGCAGAATGCAGGCGGCGCGATTTATCAGTGGACGGTTGCCCTCACGGGCGGCGGTACGCCGTGGATTGATTCCGCGACGTGGACCGTACTGGTGGTCACGGTCATCGCGCTGGTCGCGGCGGTCACGCCAATTGGCAAAATCGCCGGTGCGGCGGAATTGTCCAACGTCATGCTGTATATCGTCATTGCGCTGCTTGCGTCCCGTGCAAGCCTGTTGGAGATGACCGATGCGCCGGCGTGGATTATTTCCGGTTTTATGATTCTGGCGATTCACGGCATTATTCTGGTCATTATCGCCAAAATATTCAAACTGGATATGTTCACCTGCGGCGTGGCGTCGCTGGCGAACATCGGCGGCACGGCGTCTGCGCCGGTGCTGGCGGCGTCTTATTCGGGCGCGCTGGTTCCGGTCGGCGTGCTGATGGCGCTGATGGGTTATATTATCGGTACCGGCGGCGGTATCCTCACGGCAAACATTATGAAACTGTTTGCTTGACCCCAGTTCCTGCTTATGAAAAGGCCGTCCCCTTGTGGGACGGTCTTTTTTGCGCACTATTGCCGGTTTGTTGTTTTAACAACAGACAGTATGTCGACAACCCGGTATACTGATACCAATGAATCAATCTGAGACGGAGGAATACCAATATGATGCGTAAGATTATTGAGATTGACGAAGCAAAGTGCAACGGCTGCGGTCTGTGCGCGAATGCCTGCCATGAGGGTGCCATCGGCATGGTGGATGGCAAAGCCAAGCTGCTGCGCGATGACTATTGTGACGGACTGGGCAACTGCCTGCCGGTTTGCCCGACTGGAGCAATCACCTTTGTCGAGCGGGAGGCTGCGGCCTACGACGAAGCGGCAGTGCAGGCCAACATGCGCGCCAAGCAGCAGGCCCAACAGCCGCTGGCCTGCGGCTGTCCGGGCAGTCAGGCGCGCGCAATTGAGCGCACAGCAGCCGCACCGGTGGCTTCGGCTGCGCCTGCGGCATCTGAGCTGCGTCAGTGGCCGGTGCAAATCAAGCTGGTTCCGGTGAATGCACCGTATTTTGACGGAGCGCACCTGCTCGTTGCGGCGGATTGCACGGCATACGCTTATGCAGGCTTCCATCAGGATTTTATCCGGAATAAGATAACGCTTATCGGCTGTCCCAAGCTGGATGAGGGCGATTACAGCGAAAAGCTGACCGAAATCATTCGCAGCAACAATATCAAAAGCGTAACGGTTGTGCGCATGGAAGTGCCGTGCTGCGGCGGTATCGAGCATGCGGTGCGTACCGCCTTGCAGGCGAGCGGCAAGTTCCTGCCGTGGCAGGTGGTTGTCGTTTCAACCGATGGAAGGATTCTCGAGCAGTAAAGCGGTAGGCAAAACCGCCCGTTTGTGCTACAATAGGGACAGAATTTGGCATAAACGGAGGGGAACGGATGAACACACTGGATGTGGTGCATGATTTTCTGCGGCGGCAAGTGAAGCCGGGGGCGTTTTGCATCGACGCGACGGCGGGCAAGGGCCGCGATACCGCGCTGCTGTGCCGTCTTGCCGGACCGGAGGGGCGTGTGCTCGCGTTTGACGTGCAGCAGGAGGCGGTGACGCAGACGCGCGCGCTGCTGAATGCGGAGGGGCTGACGGCCGAGGTCGTGTTGGACAGCCACGCCAATATGGCGCGGTATGCAGCGCCGGAAAGTGTGGACTGCATCGTGTTCAACTTCGGGCGGCTGCCGGGCGGGGACCCGAAAATCTTCACTACCGCAGCATCCTCCATTCCGGCAATCGATGCGGGACTGTCGCTGCTGCGCCCGGGCGGCGTGATGGCGCTTGCACTCTATTATGGAAAAGAAAATGGATATGATGAGAAAAATGCCATATTAGCGCACTTAAAGTCGTTAAATGACCGCGTGTTCACTGTTCTGGCCTGTGACTGGCTCAACCGGAAGCACGATCCGCCGCTGCCGATTTTTATCTGGAAAGAATAGCACGAATATGCTATAATCGGCAGGAAGGAGGGATGCATCATGCCTTGGTGCCCCAAGTGCAAAGCAGAATACCGGGAGGGGTTCACAGAGTGCAGCACCTGTCATGTGCCGCTGGTGGATACCTTGCCCGAAGAAAATGCAACATCGGAACGCGAGGACTTTGTCCTGCCGGACGGTATGGAGAAGCCCATTGCGGTCTACACCGCGAACAACCGTCTGGAAGCGGAAACCATCTGCGATTTGCTGCGCGAGCATGATATCGCCGTGCTCGACCGTCCGGCGGCATTTCGCCAGATTCAGGCTTATGCCGGTTCGGATGCGCGGTTCGGTGTGGAAATCATCGTGGACGCCAGCCAGACGGCGCAGGCGCGTGCGCTGATAGATGAAATGAAACATGATTTGGCGGAACAGCCGGTTGATGAGGACGAGTTGGCGCGTTTGGCGGAAGAGCAGGCAATGGAAACGCCCCCGCAGCCGATGGAGGATAATGCCTCGTTCAAGCTGCTGCCCGTAGTGATTGGCGTGCTCGCGGTAGCGCTCGTGCTGCTGTATTTTGTGAGCAACTGAAGGAGGCGAGCACATGCCGTGGTGTCCGAAGTGCGGGGCGGAGTTCCGCAAGGGGTTTACCGCCTGCAATACTTGTCATGTCAAGCTGATTGACCATAAGCCGGACGGTACAGAGACGATTGAGGAGCTTTCGCCGCCGCCCAGAGGCTGGGAGCGCGAAAGCCCGAAAAAACAGCGGATGTTGCGCATCCTGCGTGCATTGACCGTTGTGTTGTTGGCGCTCGCAGCAGCTTTGCTGCTGCAGAACCGGTGAACGCATGAAAAAAGCGTGTACTCATTGGAGTACACGCTTTTTGTTTGTCTGGCTTAAAGGATGTCGTCGAACAGGCCGGTAAAGTCCAGCGTTGCGAAATAATCCTTCGGGGTTTCCGCGCGGCGAATCAGCTCCACCGAGCCGTCCTCGTGCAGCAAAAGCTCTGCCGAGCGCAGCTTACCGTTATAGTTGTAGCCCATCGAGAAGCCATGCGCACCCGTATCGTGGATATAGATATAGTCGCCGATATCAATGCGGGGCAGATTGCGGTCGATGGCAAACTTGTCGTTGTTTTCGCACAAGCCGCCGGTCACGTCGTAGGTGCGGTCGTGCAGGGCGTTTTCCTTGCCCAGTACGGTGATGTGGTGGTATGCGCCGTACATCGCCGGACGCATCAGGTTGGCTGCGCAGGCATCCAGACCAGCATATTCCTTGTAGGTGTGCTTGTGGTGAATGCACTTGGCAACCAGCGCACCGTACGGCCCAAGAATGAAGCGGCCCATTTCGGTGTAAATCGCTACATCACCCATGCCTGCCGGCGTGAGCACTTCCTCGTATGCGCGGCGCACGCCTTCGCCGATGGCCATGATGTCATTCGGCTCCTGCCACGGCTTGTAGGGGATGCCGACGCCACCGGACAGGTTGATAAACGCGATGTGCACACCGGTTTCCTTGCGAACCTCGACCGCCAGCTTGAACAGGATGCGGGCAAGGGCGGGGTAGTACTCATTGGCTACCGTGTTGGAAGCAAGAAAGGCATGGATGCCAAAATGCTTGACGCCTTTGGTTTTCATATACTTGAATGCCTCGATAAGCTGCTCGCGGGTCATGCCGTACTTGGCTTCCTGCGGGGTATCCATGATTTCGTTCTCCAGAACGAAGTCGCCGCCGGGGTTGAAGCGGCAGGACATGGTCTCCTTCCATTCACCAACCTTATCGTAGTAGTCAAGGTGGGTGATGTCGTCAAAATTGACGATGGCATCCAAATCGCTGGCCAGCTTGAAGTCCTCGTTCGGGGTGACGTTGGAGGAGAACATGATGTCGTGGCCAGTGATGCCGCAAGCCTTGCTCAGCAACAGCTCGGTGTAGCTCGAGCAGTCGCAGCCGAAGCCTTCCTCGTGGAGCAGCTGCACCAGACGGGGATTGGGCGTGGCCTTGACCGCAAAGTACTCCTTAAAGCCCGGATTCCATGCGAATGCCGCTTTGACCTTGCGCGCATTTTCGCGGATGGCTTTCTCGTCATAGATGTGGAACGGGGTGGGATAGGTTTTTGTGATTTCCTGTACCTGTTCGAGTGTCAAAAAGGGTTTCTTTTCCATTGGTTTTGTTCGCCTTTCCTTTTAGGGTTTATTCATCGGATTGTTTGCCGAGGATGCGCTCAAAACGGCGGCGCATATCGTCCTCGAGACGTTGGGTTTCAATTTGGTCGATTTCCGCGATGCGGCCGTCGCGTATGATGACGACCATGCCTTCGCCCAGCATAGCGGGAGCGTCGGCACGGGGAAAATTGACCATTTTTCCACTGATTTCAACAACCACATCATCGCCTTCAAAGCGATCGACAATACCGGTCTGTTTCATGCAGCATTCTCCTTGCTTGATGACGGTGGGTGAAGCGGGAGGATTACAGTGCCGCATTCCGCTGTAATGCGGACATCGGTTACCCCCGCAAGGGACAGATTTTGCAGCGTTTGCGGGTCGGGGTGGCCGTAGTCGTTGTCTACGCCGCAGGAGATGACGGCAACGGATGGTTGAACGGTTTGCAGAAAGGACAGGGAGGACGAGTCTGCCCCGCCGTGATGCCCTACCTTGAGCACATCGCAGCGCAAGGTGGGGTAGTGTGCAAGGAGTGATTGTTCGGCGGCAGCTTCTGCGTCGCCCATCAACAGCACTTTCTGCTCGTCGGCCTGAAACAGCGTGATGAGCGAACGGTCGTTCAGGTTGCCGTCCGGCACATCGTCTGCGGGGCCGAGGAAGGTGAGCGAAGCGCCGGAGTCAAACGCCAGCACATCGCCCGGTGTGGGAATGGTAGGCTGGATGCCCCGCGTTTGCAGTGCGTCCAGCAGGTTGGAAAAGGAAGCGGTATTCTGTGTTTCCGGACCTATGTAGAAATGCTCGACCGGAAACGCCTGAATGACCTGTGCCATGCCGCCGATATGGTCGGCATGCGGATGGGTGGCGACCGCAGCATACAGCCTGGTTACACCCAAATCCTCCAGATAGCGGACAACCGCCGCGCCGCTTTCCGCAGTGCCTGCGTCCACCAGAACCGCCTGCCCGCCCGAGAGCAGCAGCGCCGCGTCGCCCTGACCGACATCAATAAAATGCACGGCGGTTTCCTCTGTCAGCTCCTGACGCGGGAGAAAGTGATCTGCGGTTTGCAGAAGGCCGCCGCAAACAAATGCGACAGCGGCAGCGCACCAGAGGAACAGCCGAAGCCTGCGTTTCATTTATTCCTCACAGGTGTGGTAGGAGTCGAACTGGTCGGTAATCTCCTTGGACGGAGCGGGGGTCAGCAGGCTGACCACGAAAATGGCGATCAGACCGCAGACAAAGCCGGGTACAATCTCATACAGCTCGAAGATGCCGCCGGACAGCTGCGCCCATACCAAATCGACAACACCGCCGACGATAATGCCGGCATACGCGCCGTATTTGTTGGTGCGGCGCCAGAACAGCGAACAGAGGACGAGCGGGCCAAAAGCAGAGCCAAAACCGGCCCATGCATATTCTACCAGACCGAGTACGGTGCTGTTCTGGTTGGTGGCGATGAAAACGGCGATCAGGGCGACCACGATAACGCAGATGCGGGAAACCCACATCAGTTCGGACGGCGAAGCGTTCGGACGGATCTTGTTATGGTAAAAGTCCTCGGTGATAGCGGATGCGGTGACCAGCAGCTGGCTGTCCGCAGTGGACATAATGGCTGCCAGAATCGCAGACAGGAAAATACCTGCGATGAACACCGGGAAAATGCGGCTGACCATGTTGATGTAAATGGTTTCCTCGTTGCCGGCGGTGACCAGCAGGCCGTCGCCCAAGAACATGCGGCCGGAAACACCGATAAGAACCGCAGCCGTCAGAGAAATCAGCACCCAGATGGAAGCGATGCGGCGGGATTTTTTGATGGCGCTGGGCGAGGAAATGCCCATAAAACGCACCAGAATGTGCGGCTGACCGAAGTAGCCGAGACCCCAGGCGAGCAGTGAAACAATGCCGAGCGCCGTGTAGGGGGTATTGGTTTCGCCGTCGACAAACATGTTCAGGAAATTGGGGTTAAAGTCCTGCACCTGCGAGAGGAAGTCGGACGGGCCGCCGAGCGAGCCAATTGCAATCGTGGGTACCGCAAGGACGCAGAAAAACATCAGCAGGCCCTGAAAAAAGTCGGTCCAGCAAACGGCGAAGAAGCCGCCGGCAAAGGTATAGGAAATGACGACCACTGCGCCCACCAGCAGCGATACCAGGTACGGGATGCCGAACACGGAGGAGAACAGCTTGGCGCAGGACACAAAGCCGGAAGCGGTGTAAAACAGGAAAAATACCAGAATGAATACAGCCGCGATAACCGAAATCATGCCGCTTTCATCCTGAAAACGGTTTTTGAAAAACTGCGGAAGCGTAATGGCGTCGTTGGCAACCTTGGTATACTGGCGCAGCGGCTTTGCAACCAGCAGCCAGTTCAGATAAGTACCAATGGCAAGGCCGATGGCGATCCAGCCGGCGGAAATACCGGACAGATAAGCTGCGCCGGGCAGACCCATCAGCAGCCAGCCGGACATATCCGACGCCTGCGCGCTCATTGAGGTGACCCAGGAGCCGAGCTTGCGGCCGCCAAGGAAATAATCGGTTGTCGTTCGGCTTTTGCCCATGAAGTACATGCCGATACAGATCATGAAGATCAGGTATACGCCGAAAGCGGCAATCGTAATGATGCTGTCAAAGTTCATGTGTATTTACCCTCCCAAAATTCATGTTTATTATACATGGAAACTGCTTTTTTTGCAAGAACGCGGGAAGAGAATTGCGAGGTTGGATAAAAATATACGCTTTGCACAATTTTATGCACATTTCTCTT
>NZ_CALWUQ010000054.1 GCF_944384695.1 uncultured Agathobaculum sp.
CCGGGCTTTGGGCTTGTTAGCCCGGCCATATCCAAAGTGTCAAAGTGTCAAAATCAGGTAGAAGGAGGTGAAAAAATTGGGGAAAGCAATAAGATGTAAAAATATGATGTATGTCCAGCAGGTGCAGCACCTCCCCACCAAAATTGCTGACAAGGACAAGCTGATAGCTGTCATTGAAAACGAGTTGCGCCCCCAACGCTACGCTATCATTCTGCACGACAAAGATACCAACGAGGACGGAACGCCAGAGGAACCCGGCTATCATGTCATGCTGTGCTTTGAGAATGCCCGCAGTATCACCGCAACGGCAAAATGCCTTCATGACAAGCCGCAATATATCACAAAATGGGACGGAGATGCCAACAATGGATTTTCATACTTGTTGCACCGAACGGCAAAGGCCAGAGCGGAAGGTAAATATCAATATTCGCCTGACGAGGTAACTGCTAATTTCAATTTCCCTGCATTGATACAACGACTTGAGGCCAAAGACGAGCTGAAACAATACAAACTTCATACAGATAATGGATATACTGTGGATGAATTGTTGAACGCTTTGTATCTCGGTGTCATGTCCAAAGAGGCCGTAGAAAAGCAAATGACCGGGGCACAGTATGGACGATACCGGCGGCAAATTGAGGACGTTTGGCACAAGCGACTCCGCAATTTGGCTGACGAGTGGCGGGCGGAAATGGCCGCGCAGAATCGCCGAATCAAGGTGATATGGATTTACGGCCCGGCTGGCATGGGAAAGACCAGCCTTGCAAGGGCATACGCCGAGCAAATCGGCCAAAGCTATTATATTTCCGGGAGCAGCCGTGACCCATTTGAAAGGTATGCAGGGGAACATACTTTGATTATGGATGAGCTGAGACCGAACATCATTCCGTACCAAGACTTATTGAGATTACTTGACCCCTATGGGGCGCAAGTTGTGGCCCCCGCTCGATACAGCGACAAGGCGATAGCTTGTGACACTATAATTATTACATCGCCGTATGACCCAGTTAGTTTTTATTTCGGTCAGAAAGCGGTTAACTGCGTTGATAGCTTTCACCAACTTCTGCGGCGTATCGAGTTAATTCTTACAATGGACGTAAATTATATTTATCCCGTACATTTTGATAAGCATGTAATCAATTATTACGGGGGTAAATTAGAGCCGATACCGGGAATGGCGGCACCGAATCCCTATTCCCATCAGGATGACACAGGAAATGCTAAGGACAATGCGGTGGCGCTGTTTCGAGATATAACGGGACAGTCAGAAAAGAAAGAGAGATGACACCTTTTACTTAGGAGGTGGTCATTATGACCTCTGATATTTCCAAAGGGTCGGACGGCCCGACAGGTCAGACGATAACTGCCCCCACCGGCGAGCAGTTCTATCTATACGGCAAGACCCGTATCAGGATCACGGAGCATTTTGCCCCGCACGGGAAGAAAATCGACGAGTTATTGACCGGGCTTGTCCAAGCAAAAATCAAAGAAAAAGTTTCAGAAATTGCCTGAAAAGATTGATAATTCCCCATGTTTATGGTATAATATTTTATATCAGTAAGGTATCATAAGCATGGGGGTTGTTTCGTTCAAAGGAGGTTAATTTGTGAAACAACCAATATATGATACCGCCCTCTACTATCGTCTTTCCCGCGATGACGACAACGAGGGGGAAAGCAATTCTATCAGCACACAGCGCATGATGCTCCGCCGGTACGCAGAGGAAAACGGTCTGCGGGTCGTTGACGAGTACATAGACGACGGGTATAGTGGGACGACCTTTGACCGCCCCGACTTCCAGCGCATGATAGGCGACATTGAGACCGGGAAAATCAACTGTGTCGTAACCAAAGACCTCTCCCGTCTGGGCCGCAACTACCTGTTGACCGGCCAATACATGGAGATGTATTTCCCTTTGCATGGTGTCCGCTACATCGCCGTGGACAACGGCGTGGACAGCAATAACAAGCAGGACAACGATTTCACCCCATTTTTGAACATTATCAACGAATGGTACGCCAAGGACATCAGCCGCAAGGTGCAACGAGCCATGCACACCAGGTTTGAAAATGGGGCGCACTATGGAGCCTATGCCCCGCTGGGCTATATCAAAGACCCGGACAGGAAAGGTCATCTTTTGATTGATGGTGAAACGAAGTGGATTATTGATAAAATTTTTGCCCTTGCTGTTCAAGGCGCGGGAGCGGCAAAAATCACCCGCATACTTACGGCTGAACAAGTTCCCACCCCCGCATGGTGGAACTATCAGCGGTATGGGACATTTGCCCATGTATTTGTCGGTGAGCCAGAAAGCAAGAAGTATGCGTGGACGATTGCCCAGGTCAAAAGCATCTTGAAAGATGAAACCTATATCGGCAACAGCATCCACAACAAGCAGACCAATGTTTCTTTCAAATGCAAGACGAAAATCCGCAAGCCCAAGGACGAGTGGTGGAGGGTAGAGGACACCCACGAGGCCATTATTGCCAAGGATGACTTTGACCGGGTGCAGGAACTGATTGACACCCGGCGCAGGCGGCAAAGGAACGGACAGACGCAGATTTTCTCCGGGCTGGTCAAGTGTGCGGATTGCGGGTGGTCTATGGCCTATGGTATGAACAGGCAGAACAAAACGCCATACGGTCATTACCATTGCAGCAAATACGGCCAAGGGCTCCATCAATGCACGATGCACTATATCCGCTATGATGTGCTTTATGCCTATGTCCTCTCCCGTCTGCAATACTGGATTCAAACTGTCCAGCACGACGGGGAGGCCACGGAAAAGCGGCTGTTGCAAGCTACCGACGCAGAACACGCCGCCGCCAACAAGCGGGCCGAGATGGAACTTCAACGGGCCAAGAAGCGATTGACCGAACTCGACAACCTTCTTGCTAAGCTGTACGAGGATTCGGTTTCCGGGAAAATCAACGAGCGCAACTTTGATATGCTCTCCCAAAAGTACCAGCAGGAGCAGGACGAGCAGGAAACGAAAATTCAGACCTTGACTGCCCGACTTGATGAAAGCAGGCAGCAGACCGAGGGCGTAGAAAAATGGATTGATTTGCTCCGGCAGTTTTCCAGCCCCACCGAACTTACCGCCGAACTGCTCAACGCTTTGGTTGAAAAAATCCTTGTCCACGAGGCCACAAAGGACGAGGACGGAAGCAGGGTGCAGGAAGTCGAGATTTTCTATCGCTTCGTCGGAAAGATTGATTAAACAGTAGTTTCTTTAACTGTGGGAATCCGGCAAGGGCTTTCCGGATATTTCTTTGCTGGAACCGTTGGCACAAATCTTGCAGGTTTCCCTGCCTGAACTTCTGAGCGGCGAACAGGTCATCAATACCAACCGTGCCGCCAATCTGCTGCGTTCCAAGCTATACGTCTGCCCGCTCTGCGGAAACGTGCTGCACAGCACCGGCCCCGCCGTGATTTCCTGCTGCGGCATCACGTTGCCGCCACTCGAAGCGGAAACGCCGGATGAAGAACACACCGCGCAGTGTGAAATCATCGAGCATGAGCATTATGTCACCTTGCCGCATCCGATGACCAAAAGCCACTACATTTCTTTTATCGCCTGTGTTACAGGCGACCGCTTTAACATGGTCAAGCTATATCCGGAAGGCAACGCGCAGGCACGCTTTTTTATTCGCGGCCACGGTATGCTGTACTGGTATTGCAACCGGCACGGCCTGTTTTGCCAGCGAATCTGACTGTTGCAGTACATTGCTCGACAAATGCTGCTTTTTGTGCTACTATAAAGGTACAAAACCGTTTACGCTTTTGTTGCTGCCGCGTCCGGCACGCGGATGTCCGCTTACACAAACTAAAGCGCCCTGCGGGGCGTTTTCTCTTTTGGAAAGGAATCAAATGCTATGACCCCATATGAACACAAGGTGCAGTATTACGAAACCGACGGCATGGGTATCGTCCATCATTCCAACTATATCCGATGGTTTGAAGAAGCCCGTGTCGTATTGCTCGAACAGCTCGGCTATGGCTACGACCGTATCGAAGCAGAGGGATTTGGCAGTCCCGTACTGGAGGTGCACTGCAAGTACAAGACCATGGCTCGCTTTGGTGACACGGTATTGATATACGCGCAAATCACGGAGTACAACGGCGTTCGTTTGGGGCTGCACTATGAAATACGCGATGCGCAGACCAATGCATTGCGCTGCGAAGGCGAAAGCCGCCATTGCTTTATGGGCCGTGACAATCGCCCGGTATCGCTCAAGCGCAGTTGGCTGGCGCTGGATAGAGCTTTTACTGCACAGCTTGCAGCACAAAATGTAGCCAATAGCGACAAATCCTGATAAGGCGATACAAACAAATCCAATTCATCTCCGTATCAGGAAACGCCACCTGTTTTTTGGGGTCAGCAATCATAGGTTGCTGACCTTTTTTGCTGGCACTTGTTTTTGCCTACCATGCGGAAACGACAGTTTCCGCAGGATTGTCTTTCTTTTGTCCTGTCGCACAGCCGTCCCGTGCGCTGCATAGGATGGGGCAAAGGAGGAATTTATTATGACCCAATCGGCGACCCTTGCGGTTGTCGGCGGCGATATCCGGCAGGCATATCTCGCCGGACTGCTGTGTGCGGATGGGCACACAGTACGCACCTTTGCTCTGGAACGCCATCCAATCGAAGGGTGTGCCGCTGGTAGCGATCCCCGCAGCTGCTTTACTGATGTGCAGGCAGTGATTCTGCCGCTTCCCGTTCAACATGGAAATACTCTGCTCAATGCGCCGCTTTCCAATACACAGTATCCGCTGATTGATATATTGGATGCTATCCCTGCGGGTACGGTCACATTGGCCGGTTCTGTTCCCTTCTGGGTGCATGCCCGTGCAGTACAGAACAATCTGCACCTACTCGATTACTTAGCGCGGGATGAACTCGCCATACGCAATGCGGTCCCCACCTGCGAGGGCGCATTGCAGCTTGCCATGGAGCAGACCGCGCATACCATCCAGCAGTCGCATTGTCTGGTAATCGGCTATGGCCGAATCGGTGCGCTGCTGGCGCATAAATTGCATGCACTCGATGCACAGGTGACGGTATCTGCACGCTCACCACGGGATTTTGCACGCATCGAAACGCAAGGGATGCAGGTGCTGGATACCCGTCGGCTGGCGGGACAGCTCGCAGGGTTTGACATCATCTTCAATACCGTTCCAGCGCCGGTGCTTGGCGCTGCGGAATTGACAGGGATGACCCCTCCTTGTCTGGTGATTGATTTGGCGTCCATGCCCGGTGGTATTTCTCCCGAAGCAAAGCTGCCTCCGGACTGCCGCATACTGCATGCATTGTCGTTGCCCGGCAAGGTCGCACCGCTTACCGCGGCGCACGCCATTTACGATACGATTTGCAATATCTTTCATGAGGAGGGTATCCTATGACCCCACCCATTCGCATCGGCTTTGCACTGACCGGCTCCTTTTGTACCTTTTCTGTCGTTCTGCCCATTGTGGAAACACTCGCTTCGCGCGGCTGTGCAGTCACGCCGATTTTGTCTGCCAATGCTGCTGCCTTGGACACCCGTTTTGGCACAGCCGACATGTGGTGCAGCCGGCTGCGCGAAGCAACCGGACGCGAAGTGATTGACACCATCCCCGATGCGGAACCCATCGGGCCGAAAAAAATGTTCGATATTTTGGTAGTCGCCCCCTGCACTGGAAACACGCTGGCCAAACTGTCGCACGGGATAACCGATACCCCGGTTACCATGGCGGTCAAAAGCCATTTACGCGGAGAAAAACCGGTCGTTCTGGCCGTTTCCACCAACGATGCCCTCTCCGGCAGTGCGGCCAATCTCGGCACACTGCTCAATCGCAAGCACTATTATTTTGTTCCCATGCGGCAGGATGCCCCCTTTGCAAAACCGCGCTCGCTCGTAGCAGATATGGGGCGCATACCGGAAACCATCGGTGCGGCACTGGAAAACCGGCAATTGCAACCCATCTTCCTTGCGCCGGGCGAGCACTGAACAATATCTAACACAAAAGACCCGCAGAGTCATGATGCTCTGCAGGTCTTTTTCTTGCTTATTTTGCCGGCTGTTCCAGATTCTCGTTGCTTCCCGTGGCAAACGTAATGGCGCGAGCGCAGTTGGTGATATCCGCTCGCTGTGTGGCGCCACCGAATTCTCCATCCAAAGTCCATGGTACCGCTTCATCCGCATCGAACGAAATTTGGGCTGTGCGGAAGTAAACAAACCGTGTGGATTCTGTATTATGCGTCAGCAAATCGTTGACCAGCCATTGCAATTCCATCGGATTTTCTACCGGATACACCAACAATACTTCATGCAGGCCGTCATCCAGCGCGACACCATCCGGCGTGATGGCTTTAAATCCGCCGACCGATACCGAGTTTGATACCATGCCGTAGATAAAATCATCTTCCAGCGTCATTTCCGCGCTGCTCACACGGATATGGTGCTGCTTGATGTTGGTCAATGCTTTTACGCCCTCCAGAATATAGGCGGCGCGGCCGAAAATATTCTTTGATTGTTGCGGTGTTGCATAGGAGACCTCGGTGAACACCCCAAACGCGGCGATATAGTTGAAGTAACGGTCGTTGAACCGCCCGATATCGAGTGCCTGTAAATTATCCCCTGCCGCGACTGCCGCAGCCTCCGCCGGTACCTTGGAGATACCCAGACTCAATGCGAAGTCATTGGTTGTGCCGGCGGGGATGTACCCCAGCGGCGGACGAACCTCGGACTCCATCAGCCCTGTGACAACTTCGTTGAGCGTACCGTCGCCGCCCGCACATACAATTCGGTCAAACTCCCCGGCGCGCTCACGTACCATACGGGTCGCATCCTGTGCGCCCTGCGTGACATACAGCGTAACTTCATAGCCTGCCTGCTGAAACGCAGTGACACAGCCGATGATTTTGCCGCTCATTGCGCCCCGTCCGGCGTGCGGATTGACAATCCATAACATTTTTTTCACCGGGCGCGCCTCCTTCTCACCAAAATCAAACAATATCTTATGAAATCAAATCACAAACCGCATTTGCGTAAGCCACCGGATCATCGACCGGCAGCCCCTCAATCAGCAGCGCCTGCGTATACAGAATATCCGCATACGTTTTTAATTGCTCCGAGCCTTGCTCCTGTAACTGACACAACTTCTGGAAAATCGGGTGCTCCGCATTCAGCTCCAGCACACGCTCCGCGTGCACGCGCTGGCTGTCATCCATTGCCTGCTGGTTGAGTACTTTTTCCATCTCCAACGTGACCGGACCCTCCGCACGCAGACAGCACGGATGGCTCTTCAGACGGCGTGTAAGCTCCACCTTTTTCACCTTGCCGGACAAGGCCTCTCCCAGTGCGGTGAGCAATGCGCTCTTCTCCTCGGTGAGCTTTTTGATTTCTTCCTTATCGTCCTCGCTGTCCAGTCCCAAATCCGCGTCGGCAATCGACTTAAATTCTTTCTCCTTATAGTTTGCCAGCATCTTGATGCAGAATTCGTCGATATTGTCATCCAGACACAGCACCTCATAGCCCTTATCGCGCAGCGTTTCCATAGCGGGCAGAAGCTTGATTTTGTCGACGGTTTCACCGCAAGCGTAGTAAATATACTTTTGCTCTTCTTTCATGCGGGAAACATACTCTTCCAGCGTTACCAGCTTATCCTCGGTCGAGGAATAGTACATCAGCAAATCCTGCAACAATTCCTTATGTGCGCCGTACTGCACATAAGCGCCGTACTTGATTTGACGGCCAAACGCCTGCCAGAATTTTTCGTAATCCTCTCGCTTATCCTTCTGCATTTTGAGCAGCTCGCTCTTGATTTTTTTCTCAAGGCTTTGTGCAATCGCCTTGAGATGACGGTCGTGCTGGAGCATTTCGCGCGAGATATTGAGCGACAAATCCGCGGTATCCACCATGCCGCGTACAAAACTGAAATGGTCAGGCAGCAGGTCTGCGCACTTATCCATAATCAGCACGCCATTGGAATACAGCTGCAAGCCCTTTTCGTAATCCTTGGTGTAATAATCCATCGGGGCATGCGCCGGGATAAACAGCATCGCCGTATAGGTCACCGCACCCTCAACACTGGTATGAATATGGCACAGCGGCGGCTGATAATCATAGAATTTGCTGGTATAGAAGGTATTATAGTCTTCCTCCTTGAGCTCCTTCTTGGACTTCTTCCAAATCGGCACCATGGAATTAAGCGTGGCATGCTCGGTATATTCTTCCCACTCCGGCTGGTAATCCTCACCAGCGTCAGCCGGCTTCTCCTTCATGCGGGAACGTGTCATGTCCATTTGGATGGGATAGCGGATATAATCCGAATATTTCTTGACCAACGACTGGATGCGGTACGGCTCAAGAAATTCGTCATAATTCTCGTTTTCCGAATTTTCCTTGATTGTCAGTGTGATGCGTGTGCCGTTTTCGGCCTTTTCGCACGGCGTGATGGTATAGCCTGCCGCGCCGTCCGACTCCCAGCAATTGGCTTGTTCGCTGTCAACCGCGCGAGAGACGACCTCTACATGGCTTGCTACCATAAAAGCCGCATAAAAACCTACGCCAAACTGACCGATGATATCCACATCATCCATCGCGTCGTTTTCCTTTTTAAACGCCAGCGAACCCGAGCGAGCGATGGTACCCAGATTGCTTTCCAGTTCTTCCGCCGTCATGCCGCAGCCATGGTCTTCGATGATAAATTTGCGATTTTCCTTATCTAGCGTAATCTCAATCGGCAAGCTGTCGCGCGTAATGCCGGTTCTGCCTTCCTTCATCGCGTTATAGTACAGCTTATCCGTCGCATCGGATGCATTTGAAATCAATTCGCGCAGGAAAATTTCCTTATGCGTATAAATTGAATTGATCATCAAATCCAGCAGGCGCTTGGATTCCGCCTTAAACTGTTTCTTTGCCATGTGTATGCACCTCTATTTTTTGGTATTAGCACTCTCAACACCAGAGTGCCAACACTGATATGATAATCCAGTATCAAGGAAAAATCAAGGGGCAAGAGGAAAATTCATGATTTGTTTATATTTGAGCCAAGAAAAAGCGGCCCAAAGGTTTTCGGGCCACTTTGCTTATTGAATTTTCTTATTAGCAATCCCTCGCTCATAAATGCGATTGCGCACATATTCACGCAGCAGCGTATACAACACGGAAACCACCGGAATGGCAAACAGAATACCCAGCACGCCCGCCACACTTGCGCCCAACGTGACTGCTACCAGCACCCAGATAGACGGCAAACCGACCGAACCGCCCACCACGCGAGGATAGATTACATTGCCTTCCACCTGCTGCAAAACCAGGAACAGAACAATGAACCAAAACGCCTGAATCGGGCTGGCAATCAAAATCAAGAACGCACCCACAATACAGCCGATGAATGCGCCGAAAATCGGAATAAGTGCAGTCACGCCAATTAAGACCGCAACGACCAATGCATATGGCATGTTGAGCAAGGTCATGCTGATGAAAAACATCATGCCGAGGATAAACGCTTCCAAGCACTGACCGGACAAAAAGCTGTTGAACGAAGCAGATGTCAAATCACAAACCTCAAGGAAGCGGTCAACATGCTTTTCCGGGAATAGCGCATAAAACAAACGGCGAAACTGTCGTCCCAGATTTTCCTTTTGCAGCAAAATATAAATTGCAAACACCAAGCCGATGATGGTATTGGCTACGCCGCTGACCACAGAAGTGGCGATATCCACTGTGCTGCTGAGGAAATTGCTGTTTTGCAGGAAATCCTTCGCCATCTGGCCGACTTCCTTCCAGTTGACATTGAGCAGGTCATCCTTGAGCTTTTCAATTTCATCCGCAAAAATCGGCAAACGCTGCCCCGCTTCTTCCAAAATCTGCGGCAGGCGCTTTCCGAAGTTCGTCATCTCGCGTCCAATGGCGGCAAACGACTTATATAGTTCCGGTGCCACCATAAACACCACAATAGAAATAACGCCCAACACCACGATTAACGTGAGCAGTAAGCTGCATATACGCTGCATTTTACGTATACGCAAGCTACTCTTCCCTTTTTTTTGCGTAAAAATTTTTTTCTCAAAAAAACGCATGGGTACGTTCAGTATAAATGCGATGCATCCGCCGATTAAAAACGGTGCCGTCAGTCCTGCCAAGTACCGCAGTGCGGAAGACACCATTTTGGTGTTCTGCAAGCCGACGTACAGCAAAATGGCAAACGCAATCAACCCCATGATTTTTTTCATTGTATCTCGATTTAAATTCAATGCAAAACCCTCATCTGTCTATGCTGTATTGATATATATATAATCATTTTTCCCAGTTAAAGTCAAGGGATTCCACACATAATTCATGTGTTATTCATAAAGCACAATGAGAAAATCTCGATTGATTTTAAAATTGTAATTTTTTGTCGGATACCCTTCCCTTCGTTTGTCATATCTGCTAAAATAAAAGAGGCATTTTTCGTCTTTTTATGCAAAACAGAAAATTGCTTTAGCACAAAGCAGACTTGTGCACATTAACTAAGGGGGTTTTATGATGTACAGAAAAATACTTGCGGTGCTCCTCACGGTTGTCTTGTGCCTTGGCGGCAGTATGCCATATGCGCGCGCCTTGAATTTTGCGGCAGAGAGCGCTTTCGTGATGGATGGCGACACGGGAGAAGAACTCTATTCCTACAACGGTGATGTAGCTCGTGTGCCAGCCAGCATGACTAAGGTTTTGACGGCCTACATCATCTATCAGGAACTCGAAGCCGGTACCATTACATTGGAAACTCCGGTCAAAATCAGTCACAATGTCGCGGTTAAATCGCGCGACCTGAATTATCCAACTGCTGTCCCGCTGACCGAAGGCGCAACCTATACGGTCGACACGCTCCTGCATCTGATTATGATTCCGTCCGCCAGTGCTTCCTGTATTGCCATGGCGGAACATATCAGCGGCAGTGAAAGCGCGTTTGTCACCCGCATGAACGCTACCGCAAAATCACTTGGATTGAATGCGACCTATTATAACTGCCATGGCGCACAGCCCAATTATATCACCCCGCGCTCTCAGGCAACCCTCACTAAGATTTTTATTGATACCTACCCGGACATTTTACGCATCACCAGCAAGAGCGGCTTCAGCTTCAACGGTACGTATTACAATAATACCAATCACCTGCTCAATACCATGGCGCCTTACGAAGGATTGGACGGTTTCAAAACCGGCACCATCTCGCAGGCGGGTTACTGCGTCACGACCACCGCTGTGCGCAACGGCCGTCGAGTGATTGCCGTCGTTATGAAATCCACCAGCGATGTGCAGCGTTTTGCTGACTCTCGCCAGCTGCTTGATTACGGCTTTGAGCAGATTCAAAAGCGCGATGCATCTCGCGCATCCACCAGTGTATCCTTTACCACACAGCCGGATAGTGTCCGCCCCTATCAGCCAGCCTCCTTCACAGTACAGCTTAACGGCGTTTCCGCAGATTACACAGCGAAAGCACAGTGGTATGTCAACGGTGAAGCCGTAAAAAATTACGGCAACAGCAACTTCCAGGTGACGCCCAATAAAACCAGCACACTCAACTATACGCTCCGCGAACTGACCGGCGATGCACTGAATATCTCTTTTGTTTTAACGATGCCGGACAGCACAGAGAAGCGCGTCAACACCTCGGTGCCGATTGAGCAGCGTCCAATTTCCTATACCGGTTCGTTCAATATCCAAAATGCGGCAGTTTATCCCGGCAAAACTCTGACGGTTACGGCAGACGTATTGGGTGAAAACGGAATCAACCGTGTGCAGTTGCCTGCCTGCTGGCAGTGGGATGGGCAACCGATTTCCGGTTATTCCAATGACGCCTTTACCATCATAAATGATCAGGCAAGCAGTCAATATGTGCTCAAAATTCCGGCTGACGCCCAGCCCGGCCTGCATACCATTGCCTTTGTCATCGGTCCTGCTGACAGCACCGGTGTGGAGCAGTTGGTGCTTTCCGCCGATATTGAAGTTGTTGCATGGGAGGATACTGAGGAAAGCACAGCAGATTCGACGGAAGAAACGGCTGACATGCTCGAACATTCGGAAGCCGCTTAATGTCCAAGCATTGCAAAGGTCACAAACGAATAGCGCGATAAATTATGGAATGGTCAAGAAAACCGCACACCCAAATTACTCCATCAGGCGACCTGACTCTGCTTTTGTGTCCACCGCAAACGCTTAACA
>NZ_CALWUQ010000055.1 GCF_944384695.1 uncultured Agathobaculum sp.
TGCGGCTGTAGCTCATCTGGTAGAGCGCCACCTTGCCAAGGTGGAGGTAGCGAGTTCGAGCCTCGTCAGCCGCTCCATATCTGGTACCATAGCCAAGCGGTAAGGCGTGGGACTGCAACTCCCTGATCCCCAGTTCGATTCTGGGTGGTACCTCCAAAAAGAAAAGAGACGCCAATGTGGCGTCTCTTTTTTTGCTTTTTGAAAACAATAAGAAAATCTTAAGAATTTCATGAGGAAAATCAACAGAAACCTTTGTTATCATAAAACCATAGAGGAGGGGGACGCCATGGAGAAACTCAAAGTATTGGTGGTGGACGATGATAAGGAGATTGTAGACAGCATTGCGATTTTCTTGCAGGCGGACGGTTATGCGGTCGAAAAGGCTTATAACGGTTTGGAAGCGCTGGATATTATTATGTCACAGACGGTCCATCTGCTGTTGCTGGACATTATGATGCCTGAGTTGGACGGCATTAAGACGCTTTTGAAGGTGCGGGAGAGCAAGAATATCCCGATTATTCTTATTTCGGCTAAGAGTGAGGACGCGGACAAGATTCTCGGCTTGACAGCGGGGGCGGACGATTATATCACCAAGCCGTTTAATCCGTCCGAGTTGGTGGCGCGCGTCAAAAGTCAATTGCGGCGTTATACGCAGCTTGGCGCAATGCAGGTGACGGAATCGCAAATTGCCATTCGCGGGCTGGTGCTCGATACCGAGAGCAAGACCGTGACGGTGGATGGCGAGGCGGTGCGCCTGACGCCGCTTGAGTACAAAATCCTTGAGTTGTTGTGCCGTCATCCGGGCAAGGTGTTCTCTACTGAGGAGATTTACCGGCAGGTATGGAATGACGAGGTGGTATCGGATAATGCGATTGCGGTGCATGTGCGGCACATTCGAGAGAAAATTGAAATCAACCCGAAGGAGCCGCGCTACCTCAAGGTCGTGTGGGGCGTGGGGTACAAGATAGAGAGGAGCGAGGGAACATGAAAAAGGTGATGCGGTCGCCTGTTTTGAAGGGCATGGCGTTTGTTTTGTGTCTGGTCTGCGTGGCGGTGGCCGGGTTGTCTTTGGGGAATGCAGCACAGTGGTTTTATGATAAAAGTCAGGACCCCGAGAAAACCCTTTATCAGTTTGAATCCAGCTTTGAAAATTCGCGGACGCTTACAAGTGAATTTGGCGATGCTTTGGCCATGCTGAATCGCATGTTTTTGAACCCATATGAGCAGGAAAATATTTCGGAATCGCTTAACACATATTTCCGCGGCGATTATTATGCCAAAATTGGCGGCAATATCATAAAAAATGCAGATTTGACCGAGACAGGGGTCAAGACTGCGCCGTATTATGTGATTATTCGGCCGGGGGAATGGTACGGCAATGTAGATATCTCCGATTATCAATACGAGCTGTCAAATTGGATGAATGCGTATGACTATTATTGGGATGATCAAACCAGAGTTGAAAAGGCAGCAGTACGGGATACGTTGTTAGACGATGACTGCATTTTGATGCGTCTGACCGGTGAGCAGGTTGCCGTTATGCAAAATGAATGGGAAGCAGGGCGCGATGTGTTTAACGGCGCACTGACCCAGAGCATCGCTGCGTTCTTTGTTGCACTTATGGCGTTTATCTATCTGCTGTTCGTCACCGGTCGTCATGCAGAGGACGAGGAAGTGCATTTGGTGCTGATTGACCGGATGTTTGTCGAACTCAATCTGTGTTTTATCGGTGGAACCGTTATTGGCACAGCGGCATTGGTGCTGGTTGGTTTGGACTTGGCGTTATTCCGGGATAGCCAGATGATGGCACTGATGACCAAGCTGTTGACGGTGCTGCTGGTCTGTGCGTTTGCACTGGTGATGGAGCTGATTCTCTCGCTCGTACGCAATCTGAAAAATCACACGTTTGTCCGGCGTTCGTTCATCCTGCGGGCGATTCGATGGTGCTGGCGCACAGTGATTCGTCTTTGCCGCTGGGTGCTCAAGCTGCTTCGCAATGTCCGGCATGGCGTAGGGCGGGGCAAAGGCAACCTATGGCGTAAAGCGTTTGGACATTACAAGACCCGTAAGGTGTTGCTGGTTTTCTTTGGATACAGCGCGCTTCTGGCGATTATTGCGACATGGTTTGGTATAGACGGCGAGTGGACACCTCTGCTGCTTGGAATTGCATGGTTCATTGTATCGGTTTGGTTTTTGCTCAAACGTATCGACGGCTTTGAGCGTGTTGTAGACGCCCTCAAACGGTTGCGCAGCGGTGAGCTGACCTATAAGCTGACCGACATGCCTGTGGGCGTGTTTGCTGCGATGGCGGAGGATATCAATTCGCTGGGTGATGGCATGCAGGCAGCGCTGCAAAACGAGGTGCGCGCCGAACGCATGAAGAGCGAATTGATTACCAACGTCAGCCACGACCTCAAGACCCCGCTCACCTCCATCCTTAATTATTCCGACCTGCTTTGTCAGGAGCACCTGACGCCCGAAGAGGCCAACGATTACGCGAAAATCATCCATCAGAAAGGGATGCGGCTGAAAAACCTGACGAGCGACCTGTTTGACATCTCCAAGGTGCAGTCGGGGGCAGAGCAGATGCTGTGCGAGCGGCTGGATGCCTGCACGCTCGTACGGCAGGCGTTGGGTGAGCAGGATAAAGCGATTGGCGAGGGCAGGCTGACGCTCAAGGTTGATATGCCGGAGCATGAGGTGCCAATCTGGGCAGACGGCAGGAAAATGTCTCGCGTAATGGAAAATCTGATTGGCAATTGCATCAAATACGCAATGCCGGGTACGCGCGTGTTTGTGTCGGTGACGGGGCAGGAGAATAACGCCGTGATTGAATTGAAAAACATCGCCAACTATGCGATGGATTTTGATACGGAGGAAATCACCGAACGATTTGTCCGCGGCGATGCGGCGCGCTCGACCGAGGGCAGTGGACTCGGTCTTGCCATCGCCAAAAGCTATGTGGAAGCCTGCGGCGGTATGTTCAAGGTTTCCGTGGACGGCGATTTGTTCAAAGTGCAAATCACCTTTGCAACTTGGCAGTGACAGAAAAACAGAGAAAGCCGATTCGGTGGATACCGGGTCGGCTTTTTTGCATACAGGAAATTTCGAACAGAGGGTTGACATAGTGTAAATATTGTATATAATGAGTATATACGATATGGAAGGGGAGGATGCAATGGACATCATCCTGTCGAACGTAGATGGCACACCCATTTATGAGCAGATTGCACGGCAAATCAAGGCCAAAATCGTCGGCGGCGAATTGCAGCCGGGCGAAGCGCTGCCGTCCATGCGCTTGTTGGCGAAGGATTTGCGCATCAGCGTGATTACGACCAAGCGTGCGTATGAGGAGCTGGAGCGGGAAGGGTTTATCATCAGTCAGACCGGACGCGGCAGCTTTGTGGCGCCGGTGGGCGTGGAGCTGCTGCGGGAGGAGCAGCTCCGTCGGGTAGAGACATATCTGGAAGAAGCGGCAAAGGCGGCGCATTTGGGCAATCTGGAAAAGGACGAATTTCTTGAGATTGCAGCCGCAATATTTGAGGAGGGGATTTGATGGAAAACGCATTGGAGATTACAGGTCTGTGCAAACAATATGAGGGATTTGCACTTAGGAATGTTTCATTTACTCTGCCGAGCGGTTGCGTGATGGGATTCATAGGGGAAAATGGTGCGGGGAAAACCACCACCATCAAAGCGGTTTTGAATCTCATTCACCGCGATGCAGGCAGTATTCGCGTGCTGGGGCAGGATAATATCCGGGAGGAGCGCGCTGTCAAGGAGTGTATCGGCGTGGTGCTCGAGGACGGTTGCTTTCTCAATACGATGAATGCGCGTCAGGTGGATGTGTTGATGGGAAAGGCATATCAAAACTGGCACTCGGAGCAGTTTTTTGACTTCCTAAAGCGGTTTGGCATCGACACAGGAAAAAAGATTAAGGACTATTCCAAGGGCATGCGCATGAAAGTCAATATCGCTGCGGCGATGTCGCACGACGCAAAATTGCTTCTTATGGATGAGCCAACCAGCGGGCTTGACCCGGTTGTACGCGACGAGGTGCTCGACTTGTTTTACGACTTCATGCAGGATGAAGGACATTCGATTTTGCTTTCCAGTCATATCACGAGTGATTTGGATAAAATTGCGGATTATATCACGTTCATTCATCAGGGGCAGATTGTGCTGTCCGAGCCGCGCGATATGTTGTTGGATACCTATGGTGTGCTACATTGTACAGCGGAGCAGCTTGCTGCACTGGAACCGTCTGCCGTGCGCGGCAAGCGCATGGGCGCGTTTGGTTGCGAAGCGTTGGTACGCCGCGATGGTATACCGGCAAGCTGGCCGGTGGAACCGGTCAACATTGAACAGATGATGCTGTTTCTGACCCGAGGGGAGGTTGTAAAATGAAAGCAATGCTGTATGCGGACTGGATGAATTTCTGCCAGTCGATTCGCTCCATGCTGTTTATTCTGGTGGTGTTTGCGTTTGCCGCTTTTGCGTGGAGCGGCCCGATGTTTTTCGTCATGATCGTCGCTATGCTCAGTATCATGCTGCCTGCGACGCTGTGCGCATCCGATCAGGCTTACGGCTGGGATAAGCTCAGCCTGTCGCTGCCCATTCTTCGGCGCGAGGTGGTCGGCAGTAAATATCTAATGGGCCTGCTGGTCAATTTGGCGCTGTTTGCGCTGGCCATAGCGATGACAGTGGTTTATTCGATGGTCGACCCGTCGGCTTCGCTGGCGGAAAACCTGCTCAGCCTGTTCGGCGGCGAGTTGCTCTCACTGCTGCTGATGGGACTAATGTTCGCAGTGACATTCAAGTTCGGCGTGGAAAAGTCGCGGTATATTCTGATTGCGGTGGTCTGGATACCAATCCTCACAATGGCGGGAATCGTCAAATTCGGTATTATTCCCGGACTGGTAGAAACATTCAGGGATGGATTTCATCGACTTGGAACGGCACCGATTGGTCTGCCAATGGCGGCGGCGCTGCTCGTTTGCCTGATGGTTTATGCGTTTTGCTATGCCATCAGCGTGCATACCTATCAGAAAAAGGAGCTGTGACGATGAAATTCTGTGAGTATTGCGGCAAATCCTTTGACGATGACCGGGAAACCTGCCCCGATTGCGGCGCTAAGCTGCGTTCTTTGCAGAACGGAGAAGATGAGGACAATGCATTGACCGTAATAGAAATGATGATGCTCGGTTTGCTATGAGAAAGCTGGATGCATAAAAACACATGCTGCACCATATCCTGACTGCAAAGGGAGGGAGAGCATTGCTGTGGGTTTGGATCATAGGGCTGGCGCTGCCGCTTGCGGTCGGTGGCTTGGCCGGTTGGCTGACAATGGGCAGCATGTCCACGTATGGTGCACTGGTGCAGCCGCCGCTTGCACCGCCGCCGTGGGTGTTTCCAGTGGCGTGGACGGTGCTGTATTTGCTGATGGGCATTGCCAGCGTATTGATTTGGAAAGCGGATGCACCACAAGAAGAAAAGAAGCGCGCGCTGACCGTGTACGCTGTGCAGCTTGCTGTGAATTTTATTTGGCCGCTGCTGTTCTTCAACGCGGGTTTGTATGGAGCCGCGCTGGTATGGCTTTTGCTGCTGCTGGCGTTGGTGGTGGCAATGATTGCGGCCTTTCGGCCAATCAACCCAATCGCAGCATGGCTGTTGGTGCCGTATGTGCTGTGGTTGGTGTTTGCGACGTACCTAAATGCGGCAATTTGGGTGCTGAATCGTTGAGAGGATGTAACGGTCCAAACAAAGGAGCGGGGGATTGCCCCTGCTCCTTTCCCGTCTCGGTGATGGCGTCAGCAATGTGCACACAGCCAAGAAAAAAGCGGCAGATGATTGGCTCCAAGCACATCTTCGCATATGGACGGAACCATACGCTCCGGATGCCACTGTACGCCGAGCAGTGCGGCAGAAGGGTGGACAAGCGCCTCCACCGATGTGTCCGGTGCAAAGGCAACCGCTTCCAGTCCGTTTGCGATGCTTTCGACAATCTGGTGATGGTAGCTGTTGACCGTGGCATTGCCGCCGAGTTGTGCGGCAAGCCAACCGGTGCAGTGGATGGTGTGACAGCAGTTGGCGTGACCGATGATATGCTGCTGCAAGGTCCCGCCGAGAAACACATTGATAGCCTGCATTCCGCGGCAGATGCCAAGCACGGGCTTGCCGCGGGCAAAAAAGCTATCGAATAACGCCTGCTCTTCTTCGTCACGCACTGAGTCGATGCAGAGCTGGCAGCAGGCGCAAGACTGTCCGTATCGGGTCGGATGGATATCGCCGCCGCCTGCCAGCAGCAGGCCGTCGCAGCGGTCTGCAAGCATGGCAGAAGACGCGCCGCTGTATATAACGCCCGCACCGCCTGCCGCAGACAGACAGGCGGCGTATAATTCGGATTGGCGGCGGGCGATGGACAAGGTGTCCATATACCGGCCGCTGGAAATTAATATTAACGGGTTTTTCACACAATATCCCTCCATAAGATGTTTTTATCGTTGACAGTCAATGGCGAAACCAGTATACTGGAAATTGTATGGGGAACATCAGAGATTTGTTAGAGAGATGTGAAACGGAGGAAACCCATGGACTTTAATGCGCTGTCCATTGTGCAGTTGATCGGCGGCTTGGCGCTGTTCATCTATGGCATGACGACAATGGGAAAAGGTCTGGAGCGTGCGGCAGGCTCCAAGTTGGAAAAAACACTGGAAAAAATGACCGGCAATGTGTTCAAGGCATTGCTGATGGGTCTGGTGGTTACAATGGTAATCCAGTCCTCGTCGGCAACGACCGTCATGGTGGTCGGTTTCGTCAATGCGGGCATCATGTCGCTGCGGCAGTCCGTCGGCGTGATTTTGGGCGCGAACATCGGTACGACCATCACCGCCCAGATTTTGCGTCTGGACAGCGGCGGCGCGGTGAGCGAAAATCTGCTCATGCAGATGCTTAAGCCCAAAAATTTGGCGTATCTGATTGTGCTTGCAGGCGTGATCATCATGATGCTGGCGAAAAAACGCCGCACGCGCGATATTGCGGATATTTTTTCCGGTTTCGGCATTTTGTTCATCGGCATGTCGGTCATGGAGAGCGCAGTGGCGCCGCTGGCGGATTTGCCCCAGTTTGCGCAGCTGTTTGCAACGATTGCAAATCCGGTTCTGGGCGTGCTGGTCGGCGCAGGAGTTACCGCGATTATCCAGTCCTCATCGGCATCGGTCGGTATTTTGCAAGCCCTGTCTACCACAGGGGCCATCACCTACGCGGCAGCCATTCCCATTATTTTGGGACAAAATATCGGCACCTGTATCACCGCGTTTCTGTCCTCGCTGGGCGGCTCGAAAAATGCGCGCCGCACCGCGATGGTTCACTTTTACTTTAATCTGATTGGTTCGATTGTGTTCCTGATTGTAGTCTATGCGATAGAATATACCGTCGGCTTTTCTTTCTGGAACAGCGCAATTGACAAGGGTGGTATTGCAAACTTCCATACGCTGTTCAATGTCACCTGTACGGTTCTTTTCCTGCCGTTTACCGGGCTGTTGGTCAAGCTGGCAACTTGGAGCGTACCCTCCGGCGAGGTGCAGGAGGACCCGCTTGCAAAGCTGGAGCCGCGCTTTTTGACCACGCCTTCGCTGGCGCTGGAGCAGGCGCAGCGCTGCATTGCGGATATGGGGGATGCAGCTAAGCAGAATTTCCGCTTGGCGACCGATCCGCTCTTTGGTGACAGCATGCCCAAAGAGGATATTTTCCGCGAGCATGAAAGCTTTCTGGATCGTGCGGAGGTAGAGATTGGCCGATACCTGACCAATATCCATAATATCCGTTCGGTAGATCAGCGGCGGCAGTTGGCGGAAATGATGCATTCGCTATCTGATTTTGAAAAGATTGGCGACTATGCGCAGAATATTTTCGGTCGGGTGGATGAATTCCGCCAGACTGATATGACCTTCTCGCCTGCGGCGATGCAAGAGCTGCATGCAATGTGCAGCGCGGTGGGCGAAGCGCTTGACCTGACAGTGGAAGGCTACGTGACGCGCTCGGTTTCGGTTGCTCGGACGGTGGAGCCTATCGAGGAGGTAGTCGATACGCTCAAGGAGCGTCTCAAGAGTCGGCATATCGAGCGCCTGAGCCGCAATGAATGCACCATGCAGACCGGCATCCATTTCCTTGATATTGTGCATGACTTGGAAAAAATCAGCGACCACTGCTCCAATATTGCCATCTATACCATTCAGTTGGGCGAGGGCGCGGAGGAATTTGACACGCATGCCTATGCTAAGCAGGAATATAAGTCGACACCGCAGTTTGCGGAAAAGCTGCGTTATTATCAGCAGAAGTATCTGACGCAGGTCGAACAGTTGGCAGAGAAAATTTAAAATTGTGCAGAAAGCGCCGCGTTCAATCGAACGCGGCGCTTTTATCATGCATTTTCCGAGGCAAATACGCCGTATACAGCGGAAAACAGTTTTTTGAGAATGCTTGTGATGCGGGAAAGCACGCCCTGTTCCTCGTCGGACGTGTCTGAGGAAGCGGTATCTTTCTCGGACGGGATGGATATTTCCTGTGTGCGCAGGATAAATTGCAGGCTGGATGGCGAGGGATTCTCGGATGAGGTGACGGATTGCAGCGCGGCTTCCGCGTCGATATTGAGCACGTTTGTGTCCTCTTCCAAGTCCTTTTCCGCATCGTTGAGCGCACCGTGAATGGAATCGTTGGCGCTTTTCAGACTGGATGAGCCGTTGGATGAGGAGGCGCGGTCGAGTACGTCGATGAGGCCGTCCAGCGAGGCTTGCAGGCTGGCGTCCGACTTGTCGCGTACTGCGCGCAGATTGTCTGTGGTGGATTGCAGTAAATCGTTTGCGGAGGTGAGGGCTTTGGTCAGCGTCACCATCAGGTCGGAGCATTTATCCGCAGCGGTGTTGGTGGTTTCGGTCAGTTGGTCGAGGGATGCGGAGAGAGCCGGGATGTCCGCAATCAGTTGATGCACCCGCTCGAGTGTTTGCTCCGCCAAAACGGTGAGGTCTTTGCCTTCGCCGATGAGGTCTTGCGGCAGGCCGTCATAGTTGGCAAGTACATCGCTGATATCATCCAAATCAGTCAGCGTTGCATCTGTAGTTCCCAGTAGGGCATTGATATTGGAAAGTATGTTCTCCAGTGTTCGAATGCTTTGCTTGACAGCGGAGAGCGAACCGGCGGCATTGTCCAGAAGGGAAGAGAGAAGCGTATATAGCGGCTCGCTCAGGTTGCCGCTATCCAAAATGCCTTGCAAAACGGAAATTTGATTGTTGAGTGCATCTGCCTTTTCGCGCAGCGTACCCAAATGCGTTTGCAGGGTTTTGATATTCTGCTTGATATTGTCCACAGCGGTTTGCAGCTGCTGGATACGCAGCAGGTCATCGCCGGAGGCATCTTGCAAATCGGTGATAAGGTCGTCCAGATTGCCGAGCGTGCTGTTCAAATCCTTTAAGAGCTGTTGGTATGCATGGATATCTTCGGTGGTCGTTTGCACGGTGTCCAGCATGCTGTTAATCGTTGCGCTGAGTGTTGTCAATGTAGTTTTCATAGAATTGAGCTCAGGGATGAGTGAGTCGGTTTTTCCGGCCAGCGTTTCCAGCGAGGATAGCGCAGTGTCAACCTGTGGGTCAATCGTACTCCGGTCCTCGGCCAATTGCTTGCGCACGGCATTGATGCCGGAAATGCCGCTCGAAAGCGCCCCCAGACCGCTTTGCATGGACTGCATAGAGTCAAGCATGCTGCTCAGACCCTCGTACAGGCTGTCTCCCGAGCTGCCCAACCGGTCCTTGATATCTCGCATGTCAGACAGCACATCCAGAGAGGAAAGGGTGGCGGGCGCCATGAACAGCACCAGCCCCATGCTTTCAAAGGATTCCGCGCCAATGCGCACGGTGAATGTGCTCTCCTCGCCCGGCAGGCCCATGAACATCACGATTTTGTAGGTGCCCATGGACTGCACCTGTGCGCCGGGCGCATCAATGGAAAGCGCCTTGCTCATATCAATGCCGGTGGCGCAAACCAGCATCATATTGTTTTTGTAGTATTCTCCGGCGGCATCATTGGGCATGGCGTGAATATTTATTTCAATCAGACCGTTGGCGCCGGCACATTTTTCCGCTTCCACCGGCACGCCGTTGAGCTTGTATGATACGTCAAAGTTCCAGGGCAGTTGGATGGAGGCGCTGCTGTCCGGAACACATTCATAATAGAAACGCTGTAGGCCGTCGTCTGTGAGCGACCAGGACACTGCGCCATCCTCCAATGTCGGCTCATCGAGGGTGGACATATTGTAGACATCGGAATAATTGCCGTAGTCGGTAAACTCTGTGTGTCCGTTCAGGCTGACGCCCTTGACGATACGGGTATTTTCCGGCGTGCCATAATAGTCGAGGTTGATATAAACCGCTTCGTCGGTTTGGATGGTGGGGGCGGCGGCTTGCGCTGCCTGCGGCAGCACGCACAGGAGCGTCAGCGCTGCGGCCGTCAGACGGCGGAGTTTATGGTTATGCATCATCGTGTTTATCCTCCTTATTGTCGGGCTGCGATTGGCTGGTATCGGTGTTCTGCGATTTACGGCAAAGCGAAGCAAACAAATGCGCCAGCTTCTTTCGCATCTCCCGATGCCGCGCCCGGCGGTTTTCGCGAATCTGTGCAACCAGCCGCAGACGTTGCTGGTGCAGCTCGCTCAGTACGGGCAAAATCAGCTTTGTGCTGCGGATGCGGTTCATCTTTGCGTGCTTTTTCTGAGCGTAGTCCGGCTTGACAATCCAGCGGTCGAACAGCATCAAGCAGCCAGGAAGCAAAAACAGCACCAGAATCACGGAAATCAGTGCGCCGCGTCCAATCAGCTGTCCCAAACCGGAAACCGCCTCGACTGAGGTCATGAAATACAGGCCATATGCCACAGTCATCAAAATCATACCGGAAGTCAGGATGGATTCGGCGCTGACGGTGACGGCACGAATGGCGGCTTCCTTCTTGTTGCCCTGTGCACGTGCATCCAGGTAATTGCCGGTCAGCAGGATAGAGTAGTCAATCGTTGCGCCGAGCTGGATGCAGCTGACAATAATGAATCCCAGAAACATCGTGCGCTGTCCGTAAATATAAGGCATGGCGGTGTTAATGAATACGGCGCATTCAATCGGAATCAGCACAACGACCGGCAGCAGAAGCGATTTATAGGTAATCGCAACGACAAGCGCAACGCCGAGCAGGGAAACCAGATTGACCAGCTGGTTATCCGGCACAATGATATCCTTAATATCCTGTGTGGACGGTGTGACGCCGACCAGATAGGTCTGTGCGTTCGGATAATAGCGGTCAATGATAGCGCGAATGTCGTCAGCATATGAAAACGCGGCATCGCTTTCGCCGGCAGAGCGCACATTGATGACGACCCGTGCCCAGTTCTCACCGTGCATCATGCCGGTGAGACTTTCCGGCAGAAATTCCTCCGGTATGCCGTCCGGCAGGACGGAGGCAAGACCAAGTGCGTACTTCACATAGGGCAAATTGTTTATTTCTTCGCACATGGCCTTTTCCGTAACATTGCCGTCCAGCGGGATGAGCGCAAGCATCATGTTGCTTTGCCCGAATTTATCATTCATCTGCTGCTCGGCCTCATACACCGGGGTGCCGGGGGAATTGGCAACCGCTTCGTTGCCGTAGGTAAAGTCGGCCATGCCTTGCGCAACATAGCAGGGGAGGATGAGAATGGCGACCACTGCCAGCACGGGCTTGCGCAGTTTATAGGAAAATTCACCGAATCCACGCCACTGGCGAGGGATAAAGGAGCGGTGTTGAGTTTTTGCGATGACGTTTTGAAAGCGCAAAATCAGCGCGGGCATGAGCAGCAACACGGTCAGCAGGCTGAGTGCAATGCCCTTGGCCAGCACAAAGCCCATATCCGGGCCGATGCCGAACCGCATGAGCGCCAGTGCGAGGAAGCCAACGATGGTGGTGGCACCCGATGCGCCAATGAAAAGCGATTTGTCAAGGGTATTTTCACCATAAAACACGCATGACATATAATTTTTTCAAATTAGGCATATACTA
>NZ_CALWUQ010000056.1 GCF_944384695.1 uncultured Agathobaculum sp.
CGAGATTACAAGGTGACTGGAGTTCAGACGTGTGCTCTTCCGATCTCGGCGGCGCGTCCCTTGAGTTCCTCGAGGGTCTGGAGCTGCCCGGCATTGCTTGCCTGCAGGACAAGTAATTTGCGCGCTTTGCGCGAACATGTGCTTTATATCGGGGCATCCCGTGCCCCGCTATAATACATAGATCAGGACGGATACGCCGTCGAAAAGTTTGAAAGGGGTAAAACCAAAATGAATCGCAGATACCGTAAGACCATCATCGCCGGCAACTGGAAGATGAACAAGACGCCGAGCGAAGCAAAGGCCCTCATCGAAGAGATGAAGCCCCTGCTCTCCAAGACCAAGTGGTGCGAGATGGTTCTTTGCGTGCCGTTTACCGATATTCAGGCTGCTGTCAAGGCTGCCAAGGGCTCCAAGATCGCCATCGGTGCGGAAAATATGCATTTTGAGAAGTCCGGCGCGTTTACGGGCGAAATCTCTGCCGATATGCTCAAGGAACTGGGCGTAAAGTATGTCATTATCGGCCACTCTGAGCGCCGTCAGTACTTCAATGAGACCGACGAAGCCTGCAACAAGAAGGTTCTGGTTGCGCTGGAGAACGGCCTGCGCCCGATCCTGTGCGTTGGCGAGAGCCTGACCGAGCGCGAGCAGGATGTGACCATGGAAGTCATCCGCAAGCAGATCAAGATTGCCCTGCAGGGCGTTGCTGTGGAGGATATCAAGAAGGTTGTTATCGCTTACGAGCCGATTTGGGCGATTGGCACCGGCAAGACCGCTACCGCTGAGCAGGCGGGCGAGGTCTGCGGCGCAATCCGCGACTGCCTGCGCGAGAAGTACGGCGCGCGTGCGGCCCGTGGCATCACCATCCAGTACGGTGGTTCGATGAACGCCAAGAATGCGGCCGAGCTGCTGGCCCAGCCGGATGTTGACGGCGGCCTGATCGGCGGCGCCTCCCTGAAGAGCGCTGACTTCGCGACCATCGTCGAAGCAGCCAATCAATAAGATAAGGATTACGGTGAGGGTTTACTCCCCGCGCCGTGCGTGCGGGAGGGGACATCGGAAAGAGCGTTGTCCCCTTTCGTCCGCTTTTGTAAAGGAGTAAGTAAGAGTATGAAAAAGCAAAATGTGTCGAGCAAGGCGGCGGCCGAAACGGAAAAGACGGCGGTAAAGCCGGCAGCCCAGGCGGAAACGCCCAAGACTGCGGCTGCGGCGGAAGCGCCCAAGGCGGAAGTGAAGGCTGAGGCAGCCAAGCCCGCAGCAAAAAAGACGACCACTGCGAAAAAGACGACAGCGACCAAGACCACCGCGGCAAAGAAGACCACCACCCGCAAGACGGCGGCCAAGAAGGCGGACGAGCCGAAAAAGCCGACCGCGCTGATCATCATGGACGGCTTCGGCCATCGCGATGAGAAAAAGGGCAACGCGATTGAGGCGGCTAACACGCCGAACCTTGACCGTATCTTCAAGGAAAACCCGCTGGTTTATATCGGCGCTTCCGGCCTCGATGTCGGTCTGCCGGACGGTCAGATGGGTAACTCCGAGGTCGGCCACACCAACATTGGCGCGGGTCGCATCGTATATCAGGAACTGACCCGCATTACCAAGTCCATTCAGGACGGCGATTTCTTCTCGAATGAAGCGCTGATGAGCGCAATCAACCAGTGCAAGTGGTTTAACTCCACGCTGCACATCTTCGGCCTGCTGTCCGACGGCGGCGTACACTCGCATATCGACCACATGTTCGCGCTGCTCGAGCTGGCGCGCCGCAACGGTCTGCGCAAGGTATGCTTCCACTGCTTCATGGACGGCCGTGACACGCCCCCGCAGTCCGGTATCGAGTATATCGACCGTCTGCAAAACAAGATTGATACGCTGGAGCTTGGCTGCATTGCCACCATCTCCGGCCGTTACTACGCGATGGACCGCGATAAGCGTTGGGACCGTGTAGAAAAGGCATATCAGGCCATTGCCGAGGGCATTGGCGAGCATGCTGCAAGCGCACATGAGGCGATGCAGAAGTCCTATGATGCGGGCGTTACCGACGAGTTCGTGGTTCCGGTCATTGTGACCGAGGGCGCAACCGTCAAGGACGACGACGCGATTATCTTTGCAAACTTCCGTCCCGACCGCGCGCGTGAAATCACCCGTGCGTTCGTCGACCATGAGTTTGACGGCTTCAAGCGTCAGCGCCGCAACATCCACTACGTCTGCATGACGCAGTATGATGCGACGATTGTCGGCGTAGAGGTTGCGTTCAAGCCGCAGAGCCTGAAGAATACCTTCGGCGAGTATATCTCGGACAAGGGCCTGACCCAGCTGCGTATCGCCGAGACCGAGAAGTACGCGCACGTGACCTTTTTCTTTAACGGCGGCGTGGAAAAGGAATACCCGGGCGAGGACCGCGCCCTGATTCCGTCTCCCAAGGTGGCCACCTATGACCTCCAGCCGGAGATGAGCGAGCCTGCTGTGACCGAGGAGTGCGTTAAGCGCATCCTGTCCGGCAAGTATGACGTAATCGTACTGAACTTTGCCAACTGCGACATGGTCGGCCACACCGGCGTGTTTGAGGCAGCGGTCAAGGCGATTGAAGCGACCGATGACGGCGTGGGCAAGGTAGTGGATGCCATCCAGAAGATGGGCGGCCAGTGCCTGATTACCGCCGACCACGGCAACGTGGACCAGATGCTTGATGCGGACGGTGTAACGCCGTTCACTGCGCACTCCACCAATCCGGTGCCGCTCGTGATGGTAGGCCATCCGGGCAAGCTGGCAGAGGGCGGCGTGCTGGCGGATCTGGCGCCGACGCTGCTGGAAATGATGGGCCTGCCGCAGCCGGAGGAAATGACCGGCCACAGCCTGCTCATCAAGTAAACTATTGCGTATCCCCAAATTTCAAATAAAAAGGAGTAAGAATTATGAAGGGCTACATTGAAATTGTTGATGTACTCGGCCGCGAGGTCATGGACTCCCGTGGCAACCCGACCGTGGAGGTTGAGGTTTACGTTGAGGGCGACACCGGCGCCTATATGGGCCGCGCGGCTGTTCCGTCCGGCGCTTCCACCGGCATCTTTGAGGCTTGCGAGCTGCGTGACGGCGACAAGTCCCGTTACAACGGCAAGGGCGTTCTGAAGGCGGTTGACGCTGTCAACGGCGAGATTGCTGAGACCATCATCGGCATGAACGCGCTCGACCAGCAGGCCATCGACAAGGCAATGATCGACGCGGACGGCACCCCGAACAAGACCAAGTTCGGCGCAAACGCAATTCTGGGCGTATCTCTGGCGGTTGCCAAGGCTGCTGCTGAGGCTCTGTCCCTGCCGCTGTACAACTACATCGGCGGCTGCAATGCCAAGACCCTGCCGATGCCCATGATGAACATCCTCAACGGCGGCGCACATGCGACCAACAATGTTGAGATTCAGGAATTCATGATTATGCCGGTTTCCGCTCCCTCCTTCCGTGAGGCGCTGCGCCGCTGTGCAGAAGTATTCCATCAGCTCAAGACCACCCTCAAGGAGAACGGCACCCCGGCTGCGGGCGTTGGCGACGAGGGCGGCTATGCTCCGAACCTGAAGAAGGACGAGGACGCGCTGAAGGTTATCGTTAAGGCAATCGAAGAGGCTGGCTACAAGCCCGGCGAGGACTTCATGATTGCAATCGACGCTGCTTCCTCCGAGTGGTGGAACGACGAAGAGAAGTGCTATATCCAGCCGAAGTCCGGCAAGAAGATGACCCAGCAGCAGCTGGTTAAGATGTGGAAGAGCTTCGTTGAGAAGTACCCGATCATCTCTCTGGAAGACGGCATGGCAGAAGAGGATTGGGAAGGCTGGGAGATGCTGACCAAGGCTCTGGGCGACAAGATCCAGCTGGTTGGCGACGACCTGTTTGTTACCAACACCACCCGCCTGAAGAAGGGCATCGACATGGGTGTTGCAAACTCCATCCTCATCAAGGTTAACCAGATCGGTTCTCTGACCGAGACCCTGGATGCTATCCAGATGGCAAACCGTGCAGGCTACACCGCGGTTGTTTCTCACCGTTCGGGCGAGACCGAGGACGCTACCATTGCCGACATCGCTGTTGCGCTCAACGCCGGCCAGATCAAGACCGGTGCACCGAGCCGTACCGACCGTGTTGCCAAGTACAACCAGCTGCTCCGCATCGAGGAAGAGTTGGGCGAGGACGTTGCAAAGTACCTCGGCAAGGACGCTTTCTTCAACCTGAAGAACAAGTAAGAATCAGCATATGCTGACAAAAAGCCGTTCATCGCAAGATGAACGGCTTTTATTTTGGGCGAACAAAGGTCAAAAAAGGTCGAATAAACAGCGATTAGCGTGAAAAAAGTTCATATAAGCGCACAATATGGAACATATAAGAAAAAATACAAGTATTTGTAAGGGAAAGGTATTGACCTGAGAAAGGGGCTGTGCTAAGATTGTTTTATACAAAAGTATTCATCGGCGCATCATGAAAAAACAGACAACAGCAGCGCCAAATATACAATAACTTAGCCCATACCTTCATTTCTTTCAAAAGCCGGTCTCTGCTTTTATGGCAGAGACCGGCTTTTTATGCATAAAAATGTATTTTAATACCAGTATCCGGCTTTCCATTGCTGCAAAGCAAGGCTGGCGTTTTTGTAGCTGACATCTGCGGTCGGTGTACCGGCGGGAACGCCGAGAATCGCGGCATCGCCGGACTGTACATAACCGGAGGTTTTCCAGCGGTTGAAAGCCTGCTCGTAGGCCTGCGCCTGCGCCTGACTGGTCAAACCGGAAGCATATTCCCGGTAGGAGAGTGTGGGCGTGCCGTTGAGGAAGCCGGTCAGCCCGGCGACCGACAGGCTGTAATCCCGGTCGGCGTTGAACTGCGTCAGAGCAGCCTGCGCCTGCTGAAGCGCGGCGCTTTCCGAGGCGGTGAAGTACTCGTTGTCCAAAGCGGCCTCCTGTGCCGAGGCGCTGTCCTGCGCGGCAGCGCGTGCGGCCAGACGTGCCTGACCGAGCGCGTTGAGGTCGCTGCGGTACTGGTTGTCGATGGCGATGCGGCTGGTTTCCGCGATGCCGGAGGTAGCCGCCGCACCCCGCGCGCTCATGTTCAGACCGAGCGCGGCGAGTTTTTCCTCGTTGGAAATCACGGACTGGCGCGCATTGATGTCGGTTTGCCTCATGCCAGTGGTGTAATCGGTTTCAATCGAGGACAGATTGCTTTGGAGCTGCTGCTGGATGCGCGCCCGTGCAGCCTCCAGCCGCTGCAACCGCGCTTCCTCCGCCGCGTCGTACAGCTGACTGATGGCGCTGCCGCCGCTTTGTGTGCTGGACACCGAATAGGGGCGGTAATTGCCGTTCCATGTGGAAACTGCATCATTGGATGCGACTTTGCCTGCAAGCCCCTCCGCGTCGATTTTGTTCTGTCGTTCGGCCAGCAGCTGCTGCCGTTCACCGGCATCCTGCGTGTTCGCAATCGCTTCGGCATAGTCAAAGTCCTCTCTGTAATTGGATGCCATCCGAATCCTCCTTTCTCAGATGATGGTTTGTCCGCACGTCCATCGAATCGTCAAGGCCAGCAGGCCAAATGGCTCGCCAATCCGGTCGTTGCCGATGCGCACGGCGAGCAGCGGCATGCGGTGTTGACGGTAACGGGTGCGGTAGCTCAATGCGCCCGGGATGCAGCGGAAGGAAAACCGGGAGAAATCCAGCGTTCTGAAGGAAAACAAATCCATGTTGCGCGAGAGCGCAAGGACTTTGCCATCCTCGCTTTCATACTGCACGGTTGCGCCCGAGCGGGAATGCGGAACCAGCGTGGGGATGACGTCGCGCACGGTTTTCACCCGTCCCCAATCGCCCAGCGGCAGGGTGGGGGTGCGCCAATAGGCATCAATGGCGGCATCGTCATCGCAGTAGGCGTCGTCCTCATCGGCGCCCCGAAAGCGACACAGCCTGCCGTCGGCTGTGCCGAACCACAATTCGTTGTTCCAAATCGCAAAACATTGCGCAGGGACATTGCTCCAGTAGAACCACGCGGGGTTGCCGTCGGTATCCGTGAGCATACCGTCCGCGATGTAGACATGCTCGTTGACTGCCAGATAGTATTTCCCTTCAAAAACAATGGCGCAGGCATTTTCCAGTCCCGGCTCGGTTTCCAGACGGGGCGTGACCGCATCCGATACCGAGCGGATGGTGCGCTGCTCGGCAACACTGGTGCCGAATACACCCTGCACGCCATGGGCAGAAAGGAACATCGGCAAATCGTTGAGGGAGGCGAAGCTGCGCGGGCAGACCGCGCCTTCACCCTGCGCGCCCTGTGTCAGCGGATAGAGCGCCGTGCCATCGTCGGAGAGCGTAAAGGTGCGTCGGTAGCTGGCCGATTCCTGTGCGCCGCCCGCTTTGACAATCAATTGGCTTTCGTACTGCTTGAGGTAGCCGACAATGGGGGATGCGTCCGTGCCCATGCGGGTGTAGCCCGTGTCCGGGAAATAGGTTGGGTCATACAGGCCGCTCTGCCAGTCGCAGGCAGGCTCGTCCGGATTGCCCGCGAGAAATACACGGGTGTCGTTTTTGCCGCCGTACAAACCGGCAAAGCGGCAGCGGTTGATTTTATCCACGGAACCGGAGACGGACTTGGGAAAGGTGATGGCGACGTTTGCCAGTCCATTGCCGTTGGCAGGCGGGGAGGCGAGCGTCACCACACCGGTCGTGCGGTTGACGGATGAAACCGTTACCGCTTTCCCGTTGACCGTAGCGCTGATTAGGCCGAGATCCAAACTCTTGCAGTCCAGATGGAATTGTGTGTCTGTGCCGTTGCCGATGAAGGTGTTGATGCGCTTGGGGGTCAGCAGATTGACCGCTTCATAGCTGGTGCCGCCGCCGGTCGGCGGGGCAGAGATGGTCGTGGTCGGCACATAGGCGATATCCTGCACCCGCACTGCCTCCCAGCCGGTGTCGGCCGAATTGCGGCGCACGGCGCGGAAGGTGGCGCCGTCAAGCAGATAGAGCACACCGCTCATAACAAAGGATTGCGTGAAGGCCTCCTGCATATCCGAACACAACTCGGTCTGCGTGCCGTCCGTCTGCCGTATATACAGCTTGGTGCCTGCATGTACGGCGCAACCGGCGTTGTCCGGCAGCGGGAACAGGCCATAGACCGGCGCGCCATAGTTGTGTTTGGTTTGCCAGCCCGTGCGCTTTACCAGATAGTCGTTCTGGTCGCAGATGAGGTTCTGCATATCGGGCGAGCGGGAGAGCGACAGCTTGGTTGGATGGGTGCGGAAATCCACGCCGCCGAAGCTGCTGACTACGGTTTCGTGTACGGTTTCGGGCTGCGGGAATTGATAGGCGCGCATCAGACCATCTCCTGTACGGCGGTCAGCTGTGCAGGACAGTGGCACAGCAGACGCTCGGCATATTCCGAGGCAGCCCAGTTGAATTTTGCTTTGTCATCGTCGGCCACGAGCAGCGCGGCCAGCCCGTAGGGGAAGCATTCGCTGACAAGGCAATCATCGGCGGGGATGTCCTCTTCCAGCGAGGTCAGGCGCGGCGGCGCCGTCAGCGGCGCCTCGTGCTGGGCAGCGCGCATCGCATTGATTTCCCGCAGGCTGTTTGTCAGCAGTTGGTTGAGTGCGCCGAGTGCAAATTGCTCGTAATATACGCCGGTGTCGCGTGTTTCGCTCAGCAGGTTGAGCGCGGCGCAGTAGCATTCAGTTCCGGTCATAGAGTTCCTCCTCGTAAAAATGGCTCCCAGCCTGACAGAAAGGCGGATGCATGCAAGTTTACAGTTTGTTCAAGCACTTGTGCTGTGTGCAAAATATACGAATGGGCAAACAAGGGTTGGATATGGTGCGGGCCAAGCAGCATATCGACCGGCTTTAAAACCATTGCATCTGCGCTTCTGTCAGGCTGGGAGCCTGCCTATGCCGCCCTATGGGCGGCTTTTTTCATTAGCCTGCCGCCACGGGGGACGGATATTTGCTTGCCTCGACCGCATAGGCGCGAATCTGACAGCCATCCTCAGCGGTCAGCACGGTTTCCGCCACATAATCCTTAGCAGAATCCGAGTAGCGCGGGTCCGAGCCGTCGAGCGTATAGCGGATGGCGCCGGTAGCGGTGATTTTGCCGGCGGAGATGCTCGGCGCGGCGGAAATCGAGCCGGTTGCGACCAGCGCGTACACGCCGCCGCACTTCGCGCCCAGCACATAGGCGTCGTAGTAGTGACGGCCCTCAATCAGCGCGCCGGACACGCCGACCGGGTCCTCATGGACCTTCGCGTCTGCAATCTTGTACGGCATGAGCACCGCATCCTTGTGCGTGACAAGGAAATAGACGTTTTCCGGCAGGTAGCTCTTGGGCACGCGCACGACGTTCATACCGAATACCTCGCCGCACACGCCCTTGGCGATGGACTGACGCGCGAGCACATCCACGCCCGCGAATTCATCCGAGGTGCAGACCAGCTTGTACATTTCGCTGGTCAGGTACAGGTAGCGGTTGTCGTCCGGCACCAGCGCGTCGTCCAGCGCCTGCGAAGCGTCCGCAATCTTGGAGATGATGTTCGATTTGGTCGGCTTGTCGCTTTCGGCCAGCGTGCCCGCCATGGTCACAAAGCGCTGGAACGCATATTTGTCCGCTGCCGGCGTGGACTTCTCGTTCAGCTGCAGGCGCAGCATGTCGGCTGCGTTCTTGACCAGATTCTGGTCGAGGTTGTTGCCCTTGTCGATGGTCAGCGTGAATGCCTTGTCCTGCGTCATGGTCAGTTCCTGCACAACGTCCTGCATTTCGGTCACGTCGCCGTAGCGCTTGAGGCCGCCGTCGCGGTCGTAGTCGACTTCCTCCACCGTGATGGGCGTGTATACCTTGAGGGTCTTGACGCCGGTCAGGTCGAAGGTCTCGGCGGTCTTGCCCTTGATGAAGGACGCACGGGTGAATACTTCTGCAATCTGGTCGGAATATTTGGTTGCAAGATTGATAGCCATAAGTATAATACCTCCTGTTTATACCATTTTGTTTACTTGCCCAGCAGTGCCAGCGTGACCGGGTCAACGCCCGCCGGTTCGCCGTCCGACTGCGCGGGGCCGACTGCGGCGCGGCGGTTTTTCTGGTTCATCTCGAGCGCGGCCAGCTCGTCCTTGAGCGTCAGGATTTCCCACTTGCGGTAGGCCGAGACGAGCGAGCCTTCCTGCTGCGCCCATTCCCACACCTGCGGCGGGATTTCTTCCGGACGCACATCGGGATATTCCTCGACGAATGCCGCGTAAATCTGGCCGTTGGGCATGCCGTTTGCCGCGCGGTTGCGGCGGATATAGGCGTTCTGCTTGGACAGGCCGAGGCTTGCCGCCTGAATCAGCTCATCCAGCGTCAATTCGCGCATCTCGCCGTCGACCGGCACCGGAAAGGTCTGCTGTCCGGCCTGCGCCGTCTGCCCGTTGGGCGGCGTCTGTGCGGTCTGCGTCGTGCCGACCGCAAACGGGTCGGCGGCTGCGGCAGGCACTACGCCGGTCATCTGGTTACTGGTCGGTTTCTGCTTGGTTTGCATTTGCGTTTTCCTCCTTTTGCTGCTGTCGCTGCATGCGGAGCGCGTGCAGCAGGTCGTTTTTGCCGCGCACCTGATAATCAGGCACGTTTTCCAAATACACAAGCGGGTCGGTGATGACACCGCTTTCGAGCAGATGGTCGTTGGTCATGGTCTGCATGGTCTCCGACCAGTAGCTCGCCGCGCCCACATCCACCTGCAAGCGCAAATCCTGCCCGGCCAGCTGGGAGAAGTCGAAGCTCTGCCGGTAGGGTGTTTCGCCCGGCTCGTCGGCCACGACGACCGTGCGCACGCCGTAGTGCGCGCCCATCAGGTCGAGGAAGATGCGCGCCCAGTCCTCGGTGAAGCGGTAAAACTCCATTTTGGTCAGCTCGAGCGGGGCGGCGGTCGCGTTCTGCACCGCCACAATGGCCGAGGTGTTGTCCGGCTTGACCGTGCCGAGCGCGGCTTCGCTCGCGCCCATCAGCTCGGCGGTGTCGTTCATCATCTGCTTGAGCAGCCCCAGCACCTGTGAGGAGATATCGGGCGCCTTGAATGCAGTCGCAATCGCCTCGTTCGGATTGCCGCGCATGCCGACCGCCTTGCCCACATCGTTGGACCATCCGTTCGGGAAACGGGTCATGTCGTAGATGATTTTGGGGAAGGCCACCTGCTTGATGCACTGCACATACATCGAGTACAGCTTGTTGATGGCGATTTGGTTGGGGATGGCCTCGGTCAGCGGGCTTTCGCCGTGGCATGAGCCGCGCACGCGGTTCCAGCACAGATGCGTGACCGGATAATAGCGATAGGGCAGCTCCTTTTCGCGCATGACGGTCGCGGTGCGCGTGGTCTTGGTGAATGCGATACCGTTTTCCGTCCTGCGCATGTGCAGCAGTACGGTCACGCGGTCGTTTTCACCGTTTAACCGATAGCGCAGATAGTCCTCGGTGTCGTCGGGGACGATGGCTTCCGCTTCGCTGGCGGGCATGCCGTTTTCCCGTGCTTCCTTGCGCACCTCGTCTACGTCGCGCCGCATGGCGAGAATCAGGTACGGCTGGCGCTGCACCTCATCGGAGGCCGGGTTGCCGAAGCAGACGTTGGTGGAATCAATCAGCTCGGCTACGATATCGCCCTTGACCGCCTGCCCGGTTTCGAGCGCGGGGTCAAAGTGCATGTAGAAGCAGGCGTCGCCGTCGACGCAGGCGTTTTTGAGCAGCGGCCGTCCGAGGGCCTTGACGCCCGAGCGTTCGATGGCCGACGCGAACGCGCGCTCCAGCACGCGGGCGGTTTTGCGGCCGTTGCCGTCCATGTCGAACGGCTGGGCGCGCACCGCCACATCGTCCGAGACCAGCATGGACACGAACAGGTTGACGCAGCGGCGCAGCACGTTGAAAATCAGCGGGTCGAGCGATTGCACGCGCAGCCCTTCCCACTGACGGCCGAGGTAGAATGCCTCGTTGCGGCGCACGCGGTCGTACAGGCCAATCGAGCGCTTGTAGTCGCGGTCGCGCTCATATTTCCGCCAGATGGCGGCGGGGGATGGGTCAAATTTCATCGCCGCTGTCCTCCCGTCCGTAAGCCATCAGCGCGGCCAAATCGCGGCTGAGCGCGTCATCCGCGGGTGTGGGGGCGTTGTCATCGCCCCTTGCGGGACGCTGCGGCAGCCGCAGACCGCCGGAAACGACCGCGCCGGTCAGCACCAGCAAGGCCGCGCCGATGCAGTAAAGTAAAATGGTCATAGGGTTCCTCCTTTTAATAGGCGAGAAATTCACCAACTTCACAGTCATACGCCGTGGGATGAACGGGCGCGGGCGGCTCGTACACGGTCGCGGCGTAGCCGCGCAGCGCGTCGGGCGCATGGGTTAGCTCGTGCGGCGTGTTTGCCACGTCGGACGGGTTGCGCGCGTCGTGCTGCAAGGCAGGCAGGGTGCGAATCAGGTTGCGGCAGGTGTTGAAGATGGTCAGATGCGGACGCGGCTGCCCCTGTTCGTCCTTGCGCGGGGCGAGCAGCTCATGCAGCGCTAGCCAACCGGCAACACGCTCATTGCTGCTCTTGTCAAAATCCAG
>NZ_CALWUQ010000057.1 GCF_944384695.1 uncultured Agathobaculum sp.
GGTCTGCTCCACGATGTCGCGGGCGGTCTGTACCTGCTCCTCGCTGATTGTACCGTCCGTATTCAGCACATCGGACACCAGACCGATAATCTGCACCTTTTTATCCGCATACTCCTGCGCCAGTTCGCCCAAATCGGGCATTTCGTTAATACAGGGGCTGCAGAAGGTTGCCCATACATTGACCATGGTCAAATCATAATCCGCAAAAATGGACTGGTCAACGGTGTTGCCCTCCAAATCGGTAGCGGAAAAGCTGCTCAGCACACCGGCCTGCTCGGTGGTTTGTGCACTGCCGCTTTGCGCATCGGTGGTGCCTTGCCCGCTCGTATCCGTACCCGCCGTTTGATTGGCCGAAGAACACGCGCCGAGCGCCAGCATACCGGCCAGCGAGATGCCCAACAGGGCAAATGGGATTCGTTTCATAAAATGCCCTCCGAAATCTTGATTGTCTTATTATACGGGGTGAAAAACCAATCTGTCAACACCAAAAGCGTCGGATAGACCGGCCTATAGCCGTTTTGTCGGCCCCATCCAGCGGCGCGGACCATAGGAAGAACAAAAATGTCCTGCTTCCATTTGCACACGCCGTACAAACGGAAGCAGGACAATGTCAAATCGTTATCTTACGGAACAGGCGATTACGCCATGCCAAGCTCCTTCACGCGCGCCTGCGCCGCTGCGAGACGGGCAATCGGTACACGGAAGGGCGAGCAGGATACATAGTTCAGGCCGACATTGTGGCAGAACTCGACGGAGGACAGGTCGCCGCCGTGCTCGCCGCAGATGCCCAGCTTGATGTCCGGACGGGTGCGGCGGCCTTCCGCAACTGCGTAGCGAATCAGCTTGCCAACACCGTTCTGGTCCAGACGGGCAAACGGGTCGGACTCGAGAATCTTCTTCTCAAAGTAGGTCTCCAGGATGCGGCCCACGTCGTCACGCGAGAAGCCGTAGGTCATCTGGGTCAGGTCGTTGGTGCCGAAGGAGAAGAACTCCGCTTCCTCCGCGATTTCGTTTGCGGTAACGGCAGCACGCGGGGTCTCAATCATCGTGCCAATCATATACTTCATCTTAAGGCCGGACGCTTCAATCAACTCGTCCGCCTTGGCCTTGATGACCTTCTTGACAAAGCGCAGCTCGTTGATTTCGCTCACCAGCGGAACCATGATTTCCGGCGTAATCTTCAAGCCGTCTTCCTTCCAGACATTTATTGCCGCGGAAATGATGGCCTCGGTCTGCATCTCGGCAATTTCCGGATACAGCACGTCCAGACGGCAGCCGCGGGTGCCGAGCATGGGGTTGAACTCGTGCAAATCGGCAACCTTGCTCTTGAGCTTCTCGAACGGAACGCCCATCTCGCTTGCCAGCTCCTGAATGTCCTCATCCTCCTGCGGCAGGAACTCATGCAGCGGGGGATCGAGCAGACGGATGGTTACCGGCAGACCGCCCATCGCGCGGTAGATGGCTTCAAAGTCGCCGCGCTGCATCGGCAGGATCTTGGCCAGCGCGGTCTTGCGCTGCTCTACGGTGTCGGAAATGATCATCTCACGCACTGCCTTGATGCGCTCGGGATCGAAGAACATATGCTCGGTACGGCACAGGCCGATGCCTTCCGCGCCGAACTTGCGCGCCTGCGTTGCATCGCGCGGGGTATCGCCGTTGGTGCGGACCTTGAGCGTGCGGATTTCGTCCGCCCAGCCCATGAAGCGGCCGAAGTCGCCGGTCAGCTCCGCGTCCTGCGTATCAATCTTGCCGAGGTATACGTTACCGGTCGAGCCGTCGAGCGAGATGAACTCGCCTTCCTTGACTACGGTGCCGTCGGCAAAGGTCAGGGTCTTGTTTTCCTCGGAAACCTTGATGCCGTTGACGCCGGCCACGCAGCAGGTGCCCATGCCGCGCGCAACAACCGCTGCGTGCGAGGTCATGCCGCCGCGTGCGGTCATGATGCCTTCGGAAACCGCCATGCCGTCGATATCCTCCGGCGAGGTCTCCTGACGGACCAGAACGACCTTGGCGCCGGTCTTGTGCGCAGCCGCAGCCTCTTCCGCGGTGAAGTACACCGCGCCGCAGGCAGCGCCGGGAGATGCCGGCAGGCCGGTGGTAATCGGGGTGGCTGCCTTGAGGGCCGCCGGAACAAACGTCGGGTGCAGCAGCGCGTCGAGCTGCTTGGGCTCCACCTTCATGATAGCCTGCTCCTTGGTGCAAACGCCCTCGTCCACGAGGTCGACCGCAACCTTGAGCGCGGCCTGTGCGGTGCGCTTGCCGTTACGGGTCTGAAGCATATAGAGCTTGCCGTTTTCAATGGTGAACTCCATATCCTGCATGTCGCCGTAATGCTGCTCCAAACGGGAGGAAATGTCCACAAACTGCTGATACACTTCGGGCATGGTGTCCGCGAGTGCGGAAATCGGCTGCGGAGTGCGGATACCGGCCACAACGTCCTCGCCCTGCGCGTTCATCAGGAATTCGCCGTACAGCTTCTTCTCGCCGGTCGCCGGGTTGCGGGTAAACGCAACGCCCGTGCCGGAGGTTTCGCCCATGTTACCGAATACCATGGACTGTACGTTCACTGCGGTACCCCAGGAGTGCGGGATATCGTTCATGCGGCGGTAGGTGTTGGCACGCGGATTATCCCACGAACGGAATACCGCGCGGACCGCTTCCATCAGCTGCTTCTTGGGGTCCTGCGGGAAGTCCTCGCCGAGGGACTTCTTGTAGTGGTCCTTGAACAGAACGATAAGCTCGCTCATATCGTCCGCGTCCAGCTCGTTGTCCATCTTGACGCCCTTCTTCTCCTTGACCTGGTCAATGAAGGTCTCAAAGGTGGACTTGGGCAGCTCCATGACGACGTCCGAGAACATCTGGATGAAGCGGCGGTAGGAATCGCGCGCAAAGCGCGGATTATTCGTCAGTTTTGCGACTGCGTCGCAGATTTCATCGTTCATGCCGAGGTTCAGGATGGTATCCATCATGCCGGGCATGGAAGCGCGCGCGCCCGAACGAACCGAAACCAAAAGCGGCTTCTCCGGGTCACCCAGCGTCTTGCCGGTGACCTTTTCCAATTTATCGAGGTACTCAAGGATCTGGTCCTGAATGTCCGGATAGATCGTCTTGCCGTCCTCATAATACCGGGTGCAGGCCTCGGTGGTGATGGTAAAGCCCTGCGGTACGGGCATGCCGAGTCCGGTCATTTCGGCCAGATTCGCGCCCTTGCCGCCGAGCAGCTCACGCATTTTTCCGTTGCCTTCCGGGAACATGTATACGTACTTCTTCATTTGGGTCTTTTCCTCCATTTCGTTTGGTGCTCTCTTAAACACACTTCAATCGCGCAAGATTATTATAGCATGCTTGACGCTTTGTGTTCCATTGTAGAAATTCACCGATTTGGTCGCCTCTTCTTGTGCATATTGATGGATTTTCTTGCTATTTCCGTAAAAAACAGGCTCACGTACTTGTATATTTTTTCATTTCTTTCGCATTTTTAAACAAAAAAATTAAAAAAATTGTCACACACGGCACTTTCTGCACCCTTTTTGTGAAATCAAACGAAATGCCGGGATAGATGCATCAAATGCAGCAGGATGCACAAATGCCTGCAAAAGAAAAATCGACGGCCTGTACCAGGCCGCCGATGGATTGCGAAGCTATGCCGGAAACGCAGACGCCGAGCGCCTCCTCCCCGAGATAGGTGGTTTCGATAATTCTGACTGACAGCAGATACCCCGCCGATGAGGTAAACACGCCGTCCGAGAACTGATAAAAGGTGTTGCCATTGAGCGCGGCATAGTATTGCAGCAATTGCAGGGTGCCGTCGCCGCTCAAATCGGACATCCGATAATAAAAATACGTCGTGCCGCGGTCCTTCGTGCTGCCCAGCAGCGACACGCCGGTGACCTTACTGAAATCCGGCACGGGATACAGCTTGTCATAGCAGATGGAAGCATCCGGCTGGTGCGTGCTGGTATAAACCGACGGGCTGACCGCCGCACTTCCCTCCAATGTCTCCAAAACGGAAATCGGCACGGAATACGACGGGCTGCCGCTGCCGCGGCTGCTGACCGTGATGCCGACCAGACGGCCCTGCCCGTCCACCAGCGCGCCGCCCGAATTGCCGCTGATGACCGAGGCGGTGCTCTCAATCAGCGTGGTCAGGTATTCCTGATTTTGCGGGTCGGTCACCACACCGGTGGTCACCTTTGCGTTGCCGCCGCCGGGATACCCCAGCGCGTACACGGTGTCCCCTGCCTGCACGTCGTTCGACGTTTCCAGATAGGGCAGGCCGCTGCCCACCACACGAATGTGCGAAATATCCGCCGTCGTGTCGATATCGTACACGCTGACCTCCCGCTTGGTGCCGTCCATCATTTCCGCGACCATACGCTGCACGCCGTTGGCGATATGCCCGCAGGTGACCGCGTCGCCGCTCGCGCTGATAATCACGCCGCTGCCCATGCTGAGCACATTGCCGCGCGCATCATACGAATAGATTTTGAACACCGCAGGCATGCATCGCTCATAAATTTCTCCCGCGGTCAGCTCAGTCGATGTCTCCAGCGAGAACGTGCGCCGCAGGCTGGGGTCCGCCATACGGGTGACGATGGCGGCGGCCTCGCTGCGCTTAATCGTACTGGACGGCATAAAACGGCCCGTACTGTCCGAGCCGGTCAGCACGCCGGCACGATACAGCAGGTAAACCGCATCCGCATAAGACGCAGAGCTGGATACGTCCGGAATCGCGCCGTCCGCAATCGTATTGATGGCGCCCAGCGCCTCGGCCGGCAGCGCTGCGGCAAGCACGGAGGCAAACACCGCGCGCGACGCCGGCTGCGTATAGTCCGAACGCTCGGCGGTCAGAATGCCGTTTTGCAGCGCATAATCCGCATAGGTGCGATACCATGGGGACGAGGATGCAAAATCCGCGCTGCCGGTGTTGTAAATGCTGTGCAGACAGGCCGCCAGCTTAACCGCCTCGGCCACGGTCAACGAGCTGTCCGGCGCAAAACGGGTGGCCGACTGACCGTTAATCAAGCCGTACTCATAGGCCACGCGCACATTATCCGCATACCATGCATCGTCCGCCACGTCGGTGAACTGCCCCGGCGTATACGTCGTCTGCGCGGTAAAATTTTCATAGCCTGCAAAAGCGCTCGGCAGTAGCCCTAATATGAGCGCCGCCGTCAGCAGCAGGCTGCAAATTCTTTTTTTCACTGGTTTTCCCTCCGGTTTCGGGCTGAATCCAGACAGCGGGGATACGTCCGCGGCTGCCTGCTTCCAGTATAGGCCCGAAGGCTTGTCGGTTTGGTGAACAATCTGTGACGTTTTTTAATTTTCCGCTCGATACGCTGCGACAATTTCCCCGATATACATCGTATGGAAATCCTTATCGCCGTACCACTTGTCGAGCGTCTCCTGCTGGAGGATATCCGAGGGGGCGATTTCGCTCTTGCATCTCTTGCGGCAAACGAGCACCAGCGCGGCCTCGGCAAAGGCAGGCTGCCCTTCCACCATGACCGGCGTCAGGCCGCTGTCATGCATCTTATCCATATCACGGCCGGACTTGCTGCCCAACAGGTTGAGCGCGTCTCGGTGTCCATCCTGTAAAAAGCTCAAGGTGAAATACTCTGAGTTATCAACGAATTCCTTGGTATAGCGGCTATGGCGGATATAGCAGGTCGCCGAGGGCTTGCCCCAGATGACGCCCACGCCGCCCCAGCTGGCGGTCATGGTGTTCCACTTCTGCTCCGTACCGGCGGAAATCAGCATCCATTGCTTGCTGATTAACTCAAACGGATTAAAGCTCTGTTCCGCAATGTTGATTTTTTTGAAAGACATATGGATTCCTCCTTCATGGTTATGGGATATCGTGGCGCCGCAACTTCATTTCCTGCCATTCTTCTCTGGTAATCAGGATTTGCCGCGGCTTGGAGCCTTCAGACGGGCCGATGATGCCGCGTTCCTCGATTTGGTCGATGATACGCGCGGCGCGCGCATAGCCCAGCTTGAGCCGGCGCTGCAGCATAGACGTGGACGCCTGATGGCAGTCCATGATGACGTCGATGGCTTCCTCTATCATCTCGTCCTCATCCTCGCCCGCGTCACCGGACGCGCCGCCGCCCTTACCGTCCACCTGTTCGGCCTGCCGCTCGATATGCTCGAGTATCTCCTCATTATATTCGGCCGTGCTTGTCTGCTTGATATGCGCGATGACCGCTTCAATTTCGTCAGACGAGATAAAGCAGCCCTGCACGCGGGTGGGCTTGCCCTCACCCAGCGGCGCATACAGCATATCGCCCTTGCCAATAAGCTTTTCCGCGCCGGTCGTATCCAGAATGATGCGCGACTCGATTTGGCTTGCTACGGCAAACGCAATGCGGGACGGGATGTTTGCCTTCATGATGCCGGTGATGACGTCCGCCGAGGGGCGCTGGGTCGCAACGACCAGATGCATGCCCGCGGCGCGTGCCTTCTGCGCGATGCGGCAAATCGAGGTTTCGACCTCCTTGGCCGCGACCATCATCAGGTCGGCCAGCTCGTCGATGACAATGACAATCTGCGGCAGCACCTGATACTGCTCAGGGCTACCGCCCTCCTCCTGCTCGGCCTTGGCGCGTTCGGCGCGCATCAAATCGTTATAGCCGACCAGATTACGCACCTGATGGTCGGCAAACAGCTTATAGCGGCGCTCCATCTCACCGACCGCCCAGTTGAGCGCGCCCGCCGCCTTTTTCGGGTCGGTCACGACCGGAATCAGCAGGTGCGGGATGCCGTTATAGTTGCCCAGCTCGACCATCTTGGGGTCGACCATAATCAGGCGCACCTCTTCGGGCGTGGACTTATACAAAAGCGAAATCAGCATCGAGTTGATGCACACGGATTTGCCCGAACCGGTGGTACCGGCAATCAGCATATGCGGCATCTTGGCGATGTCCCCGATGACCGGCTTACCGGTGATGTCCTTGCCGACGGCAAAGGACAGGCGGCTGCGCGCGTTGGTGAACGCGGGAGACGAGATACATTCGCGGATGAACACGGTATTGACCGTTTTGTTCGGCACCTCGATGCCGACCGCGATTTTATCCGGGATGGGCGCAATGCGCACGTTTGCCGCGCCGAGCGACAGCGCGATATCATCTGCCAGCGCGGTGATGCGCGAAATCTTGATGCCGCGCGGGATGGTCAGCTCAAACCGCGTGACCGATGGGCCGCGCACGATGCCGATAATCTGCGCGTCGATATTGAACGATTCGAGCGTGTCAATCAGGCACTCGGAATTCTCCTTCAGCTCGGCTTCCGCTCCGGCGACCGATGTATGCTTGCCCTTGCTCAACAGCTCGATAGGCGGGTAATCATAGACCGGCACGGGCGCTTTCTGGTTCTCGTCCATCTGCTCGCTCAGCTCCGCCTGCTCGTTTTCGCTGATTTTTTCCGTCTTTTCCGCCTTTTCCGGCTTGGGCGCAGGCTCCGCCGGCGGCTCCTCCTCGCGGTTTTCCACAAGGTCGAGGATGCTCACCTGCTCGCCCGTGGTTTCCTCCTTCAAAGAGCGCAGATATTCGTCCGGCGCCATCGGCTTGCCGCCATGGGTACGGCGCACGGGTGCGTCCGGGTCCGCCCCCGGCTTGTCCTCGCCGGGCGGCTCGGTGTCGATTGGAATGTCAATCTCCGCCTTGCGGCGGGCGGCGCGGCGCTCCTCGCGGCGCTGCGCGTGCGCGCTGACCGCCTCATGCACATTGGGCAGCTTGGGCGGCGCTTCGTAGCGCTCACGCTCCTCTTCATCCTCATATTCATATTCCGGCGGACGGAACATCTCCAAAAGCGCCTGCGGTGTGATGCGGCAGGCGACCAGAATCGCCGCCACCGTCAGCACCAGCAGCACCAGCAGCGCCCCGACCGAGGACAGCGCCCATTCCAGCACGATATACAGGCCGCCCGACAGCAAACCGCCGGACTTCCCCTCCATGCCGGTCGTCAGCAGGGCAAACAGCGTTTTCATCGAAAAATCATATTCGTTTGCGCAGGCAAACGCATGGACAATGCCGCCGATGAACAGCGGCAGCAGCGCGATGCTCACGCCGCGCAGCCGTACCGGCCCCTTTTGCCGCGCAAACAGCAATCCCCCCAGCGCCAGCAGCGCAAACGGCAGCAGATATCCGCCTTTGCCAATCAGCGCGCCGATGCCGCGATGCAGCCAATCCAGCAGCACGCCGTCAATCGGCAGAATCGCCAGCAGGCACAAAAGCCCGAGCACGCTCCAGATGGCGCCCCATGTGGCACGGGACATGACCGGTTCCGGTTCCGGTGCACGCCGCGCGGCGCTCTTGCCGCGCGACGCAGTTTTTTTGGTTGTGGTTTTCTTTGCAGCCAAAGTGTCTTTCCCTCGCTTTATTTGCTTTGCCGCACGCCGCAGCGCGCAGATTACGTCGGCCAATGGCCGGCGATTTTCGGATAAGTGCGAAGAAAAGTCCCGTTATCCGGAACTTTTCTCGACCTCTGCGGTACCTGCGCCCGCAGACGGCGTTATATCATTTTTATCAGGCTCACCACGATGGTGATGGTGCCAATCAGGGTGCAGTACACCACGAACGGGCGGAAGTTGCCGCGCTTGGAAACAAAGCGCACCATACGGATGGCCGCAAGGCCGGACAGCATCGCCGCCAGAATGCTCACCAGATAGCAGGCGATGGATACGTCGCCCATTGCCCCCGCCGGGTCCTTGAACACATCGACGAGCTCCAGGATATTCGCGCCCAGAATGACCGGCAGCGACATGATAAACGCGAAACGCACCGCAAAATCACGCGAGAAGCCGCGGAACAGGCCGGTGCAGATGGTGGTGCCCGAACGGGACAGGCCGGGCAGGACGGCAAAGCATTGGCCGATGCCGACAATCAGCGCATCCAGCCAAGTGGCGTTTTCTTCGGTCTTATGCTTTTTCGGCGCTTTCTCCGACAGGTACAGCACAGCCGCCGTCACCAGCAGCAGCAGGCCAACCAGCAGCGGAGAGGAAAACGCTTCCTCCAGCGTGCTCTTGATTGGCAGAATCGCAAACATCGGCACGATGGTCAACAGCAGCATGACGATAAACCGGCGGTACGGATGGCCGTTGATTTTGAAGCCGTCATGAATCCAGCCGAAAAACTCCAGAAACAGCTCCTTGATGTCCTTCCAGAAGGCCACGATGACGCTCAGCAGCGTACCAAAATGCAGCACGACGTTGAACATCATGTAATTGGTTTCCACGCTGTCGCCAAACAGGGTCTGCACCAACACCAGGTGGCCGGACGAGGACACAGGCAGAAACTCGGTCAGGCCCTGCACCAGACCCTGCAAAATAGCAAACCATAAACTCATGTGATATGTCTCCTTTTGATGGGGCAAATATTACATACGAAGTTATTATAGCATATCTGCGCGCCGGATACCACCATTTTCCGCAAAAATGCTGTGTTTCGCATGTTTATCCGTTCTCCGCCAGAATCCGGTCGATGGCGGCGGCCACGCCGTCCTCCGCGTTGGTCAGCGTCTGCCGCTTGCATATCGCCTTGACCGCGTCGTTGGCGTTGCCCATAGCGATGGGCAGCTCGACCGCGCGCAGCATTTCCAAATCGTTTTCGCTGTCCCCGATGGCCGCCGCATGCGAGAGGTCCGTGCCCAGCTCCCGGCACAGCATGCCCAGCGCCGTACCTTTGTCCGCCGCAGGGGTGACCACTTCGATATTATCCTCCGCCGAGCTCATCACGCGCACCCCCGGAATCTGCTGAATCTGGTTGCGCACCACCTGTAGGGTGACCGGGTCTTTGCTGCGGGCGAAAATCTTGTCCACCGACACATGCCCCTGCGCGACAAACTCCGCAATCGAAGGCACGACCCGCTTGACCGCAAGATATCCCTCGTTGGATTTGTATTTGCCGAACTCCATTTCGTCATAGGGGGTGATGAGCAGCGTCTCCCCTACGTAAACCATGACCATCAGCCCGATACGCTCGACCGCCGCCGCCGCGCGCACGGCAGGCTCCCACGGCATGGACATACGCATCATGCACCGTCCGGTCGACACGCGCGAAATCGACGCGCCGCCCGCGGTCACCATCAAATCATCCGCTTGCATCTGCACGGCAAAATCACATGCCTCCCCGCAGATGCGTCCGGTCGAAATCACGACATGCACTCCCGCCTCACGCGCACGGCGCACTGCGTCAATCGTCGCCGCAGACACCGTATTGTCCGGCGTGAGCGCCGTTCCGTCCAAATCGAGCGCGATCAATTTGATATTCTGCATGTTTCTTTTTCCCCCTGTATTTTCCCATTTCCTATTCAGGATACCGCAGCGGGCAATAAATTGCAAGCCCGAAAAACGTCAAACATTTGTTCTTGTTTTTTCTCCGTTTCTCGGCTATTCTTTGACACACGGGAAGACAAGCAAATCCACCCCAGAAGGAGTTGATGCCATCTTGCGAAGTTCAGACGACCCCGGGAGGCTCGTCGAGATGCTCTACGAGATCGCCGGGGACGCCGATGCACCGGCCAACAGCCGACTGAGCGCGATCAAGGAGATCCTCGACCGGACAGTTGGCAAGGGCGCGATGCTGGGCGGCGCGGAACAGGAGCCTGCGCCGGTCGAGATCGTGTTTCGTATAGTAGACGATACGAATTCCCCGTGACCCGGCGGCAGGCGGCGTTTATCCAATCGGGCGCGTTTGAAACGCTGTTCGGCGGCGCGGCAGGCGGCGGCAAAAGCCACGGGCAACTGCTCGACGCGCTGCAATTTGCCGTTTGCTACGCCGGCTCGCGGCAGCTTATGCTGCGGCGCACGATGCCGGAGCTGGAGCGCTCGCTCGTGCCCGCGTCGCTGCGGCTGTTCCCGCAGGCGATTGCCAGTTACAAGGTCAGCGACCACCTGTGGCAGTTCAAAAACGGCTCTACGCTTGAGTTTGGCTACTGCGATGCGGAAAGCGATGTGACCAAGTACCAGAGTGCCGAATACGACGTTTTGCGTTTCGACGAGCTGACCCACTTCACGGAAAGCCAGTTCACCTATCTCATCTCGCGCGTGCGCGGGGCAAACGGCTACCCCAAGCAAATCAAAAGCACGACCAATCCGGGCGGTGTGGGACACCAATGGGTCAAGGCACGGTACATCGACCCAATGCCGCCCAGCACCGAAACCGACTTCGACGGCGGCTCGCGGCTGTTCCTGCCCGCGCGGCTCACGGACAACCCTTTCCTGCGCCGCGCGGACGCGGGTTATGAAAAGCGGCTGCGGCTGCTCTCGGCACGCGACCGGCGCGCGCTGCTCGACGGCGTGTGGGAGCTGGACGAGGGACGCTACTTCAGCGAATTCTCCACCTCCCTGCATGTTGTGCAGCCGCACCCCATCCCACGCGATTGGCGGCGGTATCTGAGCATTGACTACGGTCTGGACATGCTGGCGGCGCTCTGGATTGCGCAGAGCCCGGATGGGTACAGCACAGTATACAGAGAGTTATATCAGTCCGGTTTGATTATCTCCGAGGCCGCGGCGGCCATTCTCGCCTGCGAGC
>NZ_CALWUQ010000058.1 GCF_944384695.1 uncultured Agathobaculum sp.
GAGGGCGGCAGCTATTACATTTATGGCTATCCGGTGCTGATCGACGAGCGCGTAGCCGACCACGAGGCGTATCTCGTCGACCTGTCCACGGTCATCGGCAACATGCCGGAGGATGTGACGATCACGAGCGATTTTGACCTGACCAAGAATGCGTTCCTGTTCCTCGGCAGCGCGATGTTCGACTGCCAGCCCGCGCAGGCGGACGCGGTGCGCAAGCTGGTCAAGGCGGCGGGCTGAGCCGATGGAGCTGGAGCGGTTCAAAACCTACGCCCGCATTGACCATGCGGACGAGGATGCGCTGATCGAGGCCATGCTGACGGCGGCGGACAACGCGGTGCGCGACATGACGGGCAAAGACCCGCCCAAAGCGGGTGACGAGCTGTTCGACATGGCGGTTTTACAGCTGGCGGCGCACTGGTACGAAAACCGCACGCCGGTGACTGACGCGGCGACCAATGAAGTGCCGTTTACCTTGCAGGTGTTGCTCAATCACATTGCCTTGTCCAGCCGTTACCCGGAAAAGGAGGACACCAATGAGTCTGACCAATGACCTCAGACACCGCTTGACGGTGTTCAACAAACAGCCGTTTATCAACGACATCGGCGAGACCGATTACGAGTACGCCCCGGACGGCACGATCTGGGGCGCGCTCACGGTCGTGTCCGGCCGCACCGAGACCCTGCCCGGCGAGACCGAGCGGGCGGCGGTGACGCACAAGCTGACCATCCGGCCGCGCTCGTGCAAGCTGACCACCGCGACATACTTCGCGTATCAGGGGCAGCGGTACGACGTGCAGTATTGGCAGCCGCACTATAAGCGGCGCGACCGGCTCGAGGTGTTTTTGAAGTTGGTGATCGAAGATGGCGCGTGATGGTATTGATTTGTCCGAGCTGGACGAGTTCACCGACCGGCTCATCCAGTCCTCCAAGGAGGCGAGCAAGGCGCAGCGCAAGTTTTTGCAGCAGCAGGGCAACAAGCTCAAGCGCAAGACTTTGAAACAGATGCGGCTGAAAGGAATACAGGAAAAGACCGGTAATTATAAGAGGCACATCAAGCGCGGCAAGGTCTGGAAAGAGCGAAACGGCGCGCAGGCGGTGCGCGTGTACTCGAATGCGCATCACGCGCACCTGATCGAGGATGGCCACGACCAGACGGTCAACCCCGGCAAGGGCAAAGGCAATGGCCACGGCGTGAAGAAAGGCAAGGGCATCGGCCGCAAGGTTGGTCATGTAGAGGGGCGAGAGGTGTTCCTTGAGGCTTACGAGGCGTTTGCGCCTGAGTATGAGCGCGCCAGTGAGGAGGCAGTGGACGAGATGATCCGCAAGATATGAAAATTCGAGATATTCGCGGGGCGCTGGCTGCATTGCTTTTGCCGCTTGTGCAAGGCGCAGAGGTGATGCGGCCGGATGACAAAAAGCCGCTCAAGCGCCCATCCTTCAAAATCGACGTGCTGCCGGTCAGTGTCGGCGCGGCCTGTGCCGGTGCGCGCGAGTTTGAAACCGACATCGACATCTGGTATTATCCCAAGTCCAGCGACCGGCCGCGCGACGAGTGCGACGCGGTGGCCGAGCAGCTGCTGGACACGCTGGGCGAGGGCTTCGCGGTTGGCGGCGTGTGGCTGCCGATTGACGACACGATTGAGGTGGACACCTCGCAAGGCGTGCTGGTCGCGCAGTTTGGCATCTCGTGGGTCGAGACTGCCGCCGAGACTGGCGAATATATGGAAACCCTCAACTACAATGGAGAGGAGCTGACAACTTAAATGGCAATCACCATGCCGAAAATCGAGGTGACGTTCCGGCAGCAGGCGACTTCGCTCATTGCGCGCAGCGCGCGGGGCATCGCCATTTTGATTATCCGGGACGATACCGACAAGGGCTTTACGCATAAACAGTATGCAGACCTTGCCGCTTTGCAGGCGGACAAGGCGCTGTACACGACTGAGAACTACGACGCGATCAGCGACATGCTGTCGTTTGCGCCTTATCAGTCGCATGTGTTCAGATTGGACACCGAGGGCACGCTGGGCGACACGCTCAGCGAAATCAGCCGCACGGTCAAAACCGGCTGGCTGACCATCGCGGGGCAGAGCGCGGAGGACGGCGCGGCGCTGGCCAGCTGGGTCAAGTCGCAGGCGGCCAAGGCCAAGAGTTACAAGTGCATCGTGCACAATATCACGCCGCTGCCGGACGACATGCACGTTGTCCATTTTGTCAACGAAAAGGTGACTTTCACGGATGAGCGCGGCGAGCAGGAGGGCGTGGCTTACTTGCCGAGCCTGCTGGCCATCCTTGCGGTGTGCAACGTTGAGCGCGGCTGCACGAATTATCTGTGCAGCAATCTCACGTCCGTGCAGGAGGCCCCTGACAACGACGCGGCGGTCGGCGCGGGCAAGTTCATTCTGTTTCACGATGAGGAGGGCGCGGTGCGCATCGGTCAGGGCATTAACAGCCTGACCTCGACCGACGGCAACACCAAAACCGAGGACATGCAGTTCATTGAGACGGTCGAGGCGATGGACATGATGCGTGACGACATCACCAGCACGTTCCGCAGCACTTATCTGGGCAACTACCGCAACACGCGCGACAACCAGATGCTGTTCATCGCGGCGCTCAATTCGTCCTATTTCCGACAGCTGGCGCAGGAGCTGATCCTCGACCCGGATTACGCAAACGCCGCCAGCATCGACGTGGAAGCGCAGCGCGCGGCATGGGTGGCAAGCAACAAGGCCGAGGCGGCGGACTGGGACGATGACAAGGTCAAGGCGACGCCGTTTAAGCGCACCGTGTACCTTGCGGGCAATGTGAAGATTCTCGGCAGCATGACCGACCTGATCTTCCCGATCAATTTGTTTTAGGAGGAGAAACGCATGGCTGAGTTTAATACAACGCAGGTAATGCATGGCAGCAGCGGTTCTGTGTGGTTTAACGGTAAGAAACTCACGACGCTGCAAAGTATCGAGGCCAAAATCGCTGCGGATTATGAGGACATCAATGTCTGCGGTGACCAGACAACATATCGTATTTATAATGGCTATTCTGGTGAAGGCAGCTTTACTGTCCTTAAAATTGACAGCGATGTGCTCAAAATGATGAGCGAGGCTTATGCTACGGGTGTAATGCCGGAAATCACAATTATTTCCGTGCTGAAGCAGAAGGGAACCAACAAGGTCGAACGTGTTGCCTTGACAGAGGTGACAATCGACGAAATGAATCTGATCAAGTACGAGAAGAAGTCCAAAATTGAGGAAGAAGTCCCGTTCAAATTCGGACATTTTGAGGTTTTGGAGACGCTATAAGGAGGATTTTACATGGATAAGAAATTGCTGGACGCGCTCGCGGCACGGGCGGAGCAGCGCGCGCAGGCGCGCACTGAGACCAAGCCCTTCGAGATTGGCGGGCAGATGATCGTGTGCAAAAAGCTGACGCCTACGCAGCAGCTGGAGTATTACGGTTCGCTGGCCGAGGCGGGCGGCGCGGCTGACATGATCGGCATTTGCACGTCGCTCATCTATGATTCATGCCCGACGCTGCAGGACCCGGAGCTGCACAAGACGCTCGGCGTGGTCGACCCGTATGACGCGGTGCGCCAGCTGATGAGCGTGCGCGAGATCGACCGGCTCGGCGGCGAGCTGATCCAGTGGAATGGTTTGATGCCGGGCAAACCGGACGGCGGCCAGACCGCGGAGGACACGGCAAAAAACTCGTAGCGCGCGACCCGTTCCTCGACCTCGCAGCGTTTTATGCCGTGCAGGGCATCACCCCGGACGAGCTGCGGCGCATGAGCGTCCTCGACCGGGCGGTGCTGCGGGTCGGGCGGGCGCGCTACTATGAGGAGATGCGCCTGCTGACAGCGGCGGGCGTGGCCACGGCATTCTCGGGTGAAAAGGAGGGCGCGGGTGATGGCGAAAAGTAAGGTTATCAATACTGTCCTGAACCTGCGCGATAACATGTCCGGCGGACTGCTCAAGGCCGCGCGCAATGCCAAAAAGGCGGGCGCGGATATTGACGACAGCATGATCTCTGCCACCCGGCAGGTGGTGGCATTTAAGAATAAAAGCGTCAAGGCGATGCAGGACTTTGCAAAAAAGTCTGCGGTGGCAGCAAGCGCGGCAGTGACCGGCCTTGCTACTGCTTTTATCGCACTGGATGGCGCAACGGAGGAGTACCGGATTGCGCAGGGCAAGTTGAACACCGCGTTTGACGCGGCGGACTTATCAGCGACGGCTGCGCGCAAAAGCTATCGCAACTTCTACGCGATTCTTGGTGACACAGACACTGCCACCGAAGCCAGTCAGCTGCTGGCACAGCTCGCGGAAAACGAGCAGGATGTGTCTACATGGGCGCGGATCGCGGCGGGCGCGCATGGCACCTTTGGCGACAGCTTACCGATTGAGGGCCTGATAGAATCAGCCAACGAGACCGCTAAGGTGGGTGAGGTCACCGGTGTGTTGGCCGATGCGCTCAACTGGGTCGGCATTATGGAGGATGACTTTAACGATAAGTTGTCCGCCTGCGGCACGGAAGCGGGGCGCAACAAGCTCATCATGGACACGCTGTCCGGTGCGTATGAGGACGCAGCGACGGCGTTCTATGAGAACAACAAGCAGGTCATCAACGCCCGGCGCAATCAGGCGACGCTCAATGAAGTGACGGCCAAGCTGGGCGAAGCGTCGGCAACTGCGAAAAACGGCGTGATGCAGCTGCTCGGCGCACAGGAGGACGGATCGTACCGGGCCGGTTCGGCGCTCGAATGGCTGAACGATAAGGCCACCGCCTTTTCGGATTGGGTGGAGAGCGTGGATGTTTCCGCGCTGACCACTCGATTTGACCAAGGCTTTGCCACGATGCGAGATAAGGCCGGTCAGGCATTCGACTGGATGAAAACTAATGTGGTGCCGGTAGCGAGCGCATTCAAGGACGCAGCCACCGAAGCGTTTAGCTGGGCGCAGGAAAACGTGCTGCCGAAGGCAGAAGCGCTGCTCGGCAAGCTTGCTGGTACGTTCGAGTGGGTCGCGCAGAACATGGACAAGGTCGGGCCTATTCTGGAGGGTTTGATCAAACTCTGGGCTGCAAGCAAAATCGTAAAATTCGGCACAGACGTAGTCAACACAGGAAACACGTTGTGGCAGTTCGGAAAGACCGTCACGAAAGTTGGAGGCACAAACCTAACCAAGATGCTGGGTGGCATTAAAGGTGGTGCAGGCAAGGTGTTTGACGGACTTGCAATAGGTGCAGACAAGGCCGGGACGGGTATCGTTAAACTCGGCGGTGGCCTTGCAACAGGCTTGGGCAAGTTTGGGAAAACGGCTAAGAATGTCGGCGCGACTATGCTCCCAAAACTGCTGAATGGTGTAAAAGGCGGCGCAGGTAAGGCATTTGATCTGCTGGCGTTGGGCGCAGACAAGGCCGGCACTGGAATTGTCAAGCTGGGGGGCGGCTTTGCGACTGCACTGGGTAAACTGGGCGGCTTTGTCGGAACGGCGTTCAAATTCGTCGCTGCCAACCCGATTGTGCTGGGCATTGCGGCCGCTATCGCTGCGGGTGTGCTGATTTGGCAAAATTGGGACACGATCAAGCAATATGCGGGTCAGCTGTGGGAAAAGGTCAAGGATGTGTTTGGCAAGATCGGCAGCTGGATCAGCGAAAAGTTTAACGGCGTGAAAGATGCGGCATCCGGCCTGTGGACATCCATTAAGGAGACGTTCGGCGGCATCAAGGACAGCATCGTCGGTGCGTTTGAGGGTGCTAAGGAGAAGGTTTCCGGCTTCTTTAGCTGGCTTGACCAAGAAATTGAGTCAAAGCCGATCATTGGTCAGCTATACAAGGGCGGCAAGTGGCTGATCGGCGGAGCAGTTGACTTGCTGACCGGCAACGCCCTCGGCACAAGCTACTGGCGCGGCGGTCTGACGCGGGTCAACGAGCGCGGCGGCGAGATCATGAATCTGCCGAACGGCACGCAGATCATCCCGCACGATATCTCCGCGCGCATGGCGGGCGGGCCGCGGGTGACCGTTAACGTCACGGTCGCGGGCAATGTCATCGGCAACGAACAGTATGCGGACGAGCTGGGCGAGCGGATCGCGGACAAGGTGATCCGCGCGATTGACAACATGTAAACCAGCGGGGGAGCCATGCAACTCCCCCAACATCATCCCGCCGCAGGCGCGTGAGCCGGGTGGATGGAGGAGGTGGCGGCAATCGCCTACAAGGTCATATTTTCGGTCAACAACAATGAGGAGGTTTTCACCCTGCCGCATGTGCCGGTGGACTTCCCGCTGCCGCAGCCCGAGCAGCACAATGAAACTTATGAGGGTTTGAGCTACGACTACCGCCGTATCGGAACACTCGGCTTACGGTCGCTCAGCTGGTCGAGCTTTTTCCCCGTCGGGAAGCGATACAGCTGGATGCCCGCGGAAGCGCTCGAGGACGGCTGGGCGTATGTCTCGTTTTTCGAGCGCTGGCGCGACCGCAAGGTGCCGTTCCGGCTGATCGTGCTGGACAGCGGCGGCGTGTGCCGTCTCAACATGCCCTGCACGGTGGATTCCTTTGAGCCGTCCGTGCGGCGCAACGGCGACATCGCTTATACCATATCTATTACCGAATACCGTTTCGTTGTGTAAGGAGGTGCGGGCGTGGCTTACGGATATGTGGACGAGCACCGGCTGTACCTCGAGCGCAGCGGCAAGGCCCGAGACATTACGGCCTTTGTCGGTGACCTGATCGCGACTGACGATATCACCGCGCTGTCGGTCGAGCTGACCGGCACGCAGCTCGTCAGCCAATGGGACAAGTATGTGCCAAAGCTCGCGCTCCAGCCGGGCGACAAGCTGCGTCTGCGAAACGAAGCAGCGCAGCAGGATGTGTTCGTCGGGCAGCTGGTGACCGTGGGGCTGGACGGCGCGCTGACTGCCTACGACCGCGGCTGGTATCTCGGCCGCAGCGGCATCATTTTGCAGTGCAGCGGCATGGCGGCGGATGAGGCCATCAGCGCGGCCTGCAGCAAGGCGGGCGTGGACGTCAAAAGCGTCACCAGCCTGCCGACCAAAATCAGCGAGGTCTGGCTGGGCGACGCGGTGAGCGACATCATCGCGGACATTCTCGACCGGTGCAGCGCGGAGACGGGCAAGGAGTATCAGGCGCGCATGTCGCCGGAGGGCCTGGTGGTGCGCGAGCTGCCGACCGCCGCCATCAAGGCGTTCCACAAGCCCGCGTCCAACCTTGCGCCCTTTGACATCACATGGGCGCTGGGGCAGGTGTCGGGTGAGGACAGCATCGCGGAACTGTATAACGCGGTAGTGCTCGCCGCCGAGGACAGCGGCAAGGTGTACATCGGCGCACAGGCGTCAAATGCCGCGTCGGTCGAGAAATACGGCTTTTTACAGTACATCGAGCGCGTCAGCGAAAACCCCGGCACGGCGCAGCTCGGCCAGATGGTGCGCACGCTCCTCGCGCAGAAAGACCGCGTCGGCCGCACGCGCACCATCAGCGAGATTTGGGGATGCGACGAGGTGACAAGCGGCACGGTGCTGGACTTTAACTCCCCGGCCTTTGGCATCAAGGGGCGCAACCGCGTGACGCGCGTCGTGCATCACTACGGCGGCGCGGGGCACACGATGGAGCTGGAGATCACCGCCCTCGACGAGCCGCGTGCGGCGGGCGGCACGGATGCGGTGTCTGTCAGGGGCTTGCCTGACACCATCGGCGCAGGCTCGTCCGGCACGGGAGGGAGCGGCAGCGCGTCCAGCTTTGTCGCGGTCGCGCGCAGCCAGATCGGCTACAAGGAAAGCCCCGGCAACATCAACAAGTACGGCGCGTGGGCGGGCAACAACGGCGCGGCATGGTGCGTGTACTTCGTCTGCTGGTGCGCCGACCAGTCGGGCGCGCCCATCCCGACCGGGTATGGCTATGTCGGTGATATGGCGGACTATTTCCAATCGCGCGGACAGTACAAGACGGTGGCGAGCGGCTACATCCCCAAGGCGGGCGACCTGATGATACAGGGCACGCGGCACATCGGCATTGTGGTGAGTGCGACGCGGGCGAGCGTGCAGACCATCGAGGGCAACTGCTCGGACAGCGTGCGCGCGATGACCAGATATTACAGCGAAATCAGCGGTTTCTGCACGCCATGGGCAGCGTAAGGAGGGCGTATGGCATACGAAACGAAACTCGCGGAAGCGATTTTGAAGCAGGGCGGCAGGCGCGCCCAAAAGTCGCCCTATGCCGCGGCGTGGTACGAGGCAGTGTGCGAGCAAGAGCGTCCGAAGCCGCTGATTTTCAGCGCAGTGGACGGCAATGTGCGGGCAGAGGAGGGCGTAAACCTTACCCTCACCGCGACCGCCGCCGCGCGGGACTGGCAAACGGGCGAGCGCGCCGCGGCGATTTTGTCCGGCGGCGGGCTGCTGATTATTGACCGGATATAACAAAAGCCGCCCCGGAGGGCGGCAACGTAGACAAAGACTGACAGCGTATGCTATAATCAGGGCGGACGCTGTTACATATGGCGGTCAGGCACTCCCCATGAAGGGGGTGATGCTTTATGAGACGATTTGTAAAAATCGTAATATGGGCACTTCTGTTGCTACATATTTTGCTTATAAAAGCGCACTGACCGCTCGGCTGGCCCCCGAACGGTCAGTGACTTAGTCACTTTGCTGTTTTAAGGTCTGACTGCTGTAACAGCGTCCCTTTGTATAGATATTATAGCATACGCCCCGTCTTTGTCAAGTTGGCAGAGACGGGGCGTTTTGCATCCAAAGGAGGTACAGACCATGTCAGACGCTTTATTTTCCTTTTCACCGACTGAACTGCAGGGCATCCCGGCGGCAGAGGTGGGGCGGGTGCCAGCGTTCGACTTTGACGAGCGGGGGCGCGGCGCGTTCCAGCTGGTGGACGGCGCTCTGGTCGAGCGGTCGGGCGTGGAGGCGGTCAAACAGTGGTTCGCGCTCATGCTGCGGCAGCCGCCGGGTGCGATACCCGTGTACCGCACGGATGCCTCCACCGCGCTTGGTGTAGATCGCACGCTGTTGCAAAAGCGTGCGCCGCTGGGCTTTATCACGGCAGAAATTGAACGGCAGGTGCGCGAGACGGCGGCGTTCAACCCCGCGGTGCGCACGGTGGACAGTTTCACGTTCACCCGCCTGCGGCGCGGGTTGCAGGTGGAATTTATCGCGCACTTGCGCACCGGAGAGCAAACGGAGGTGACAGGCTATGTCAACAGCGAATGAGATTTTGACCAATCTGCTGGCGGCGATGCCGGACAGCTACCAAAAGACAGTCGGCTACCCGACCCACGACCTGCTGGCGGCGGTTTCGCTGCGCATGGAGGGCACGGATGAGGAAGTCGCGGCGATGCGCGCGGCGCTCGACCCGGAGAACCTGACGGGCGGCGACCTCGACCGCTATGTGTTCCCGCGCAGCGGTTTGGAGCGCCGGCAGGCGACCTTTGCGACCGGCGTGCTGACCGTGACCGGCACGGGGACGGTGCAGCAAGGCGCGCTGTTCGAGAGCGGGGGCGGCATCCAGTTTGCCGCGAGTGAAACCGTGCAGATCACCGGCGAGGGGCAAGTGCGCGTCACCTGCCGGGTGGACGGCGCGGCGGGCAACCTGCCCGCGCACAGCATCACGCAGATGCCGGTCACCTTGCAGGGCATCGCGGCTTGCGACAACCCCGAGCCGACCACGGGCGGCTACGACGAGGAGGACGACGCGGCCTACTACGCGCGCTACCTGCTCAAAATCCGCACGCCCGCAACCTCGGGCAACATCTACCATTACCAGAGCTGGGCGCTGGAAGTTTCAGGCGTCGGCGCGGTGCAGGTGTTCCCGCTGGCGCGCGGGCCGGGCACGGTGGACATCGTGCTGATCGACAGCACCGGTCAGCCTGCGCCGCCCGATTTGGTGCAGCAGGTGCAGGACTACATCGACCCCGGCGGCACGGGCGAGGGCTACGGGCAAGCGCCGATCGGCGCGCAGTGTCTGGTCGAGGCTGCGACCGGGACGGAAATTGACCTGTCGGCTTCGGTGTTCAAATTGGACACCGCGGACGAGGAGACCGTCACAGCGGGGATTAAGGCAGCGGTGGGCGCGTACCTCGCCGAGATTGCGTTCCAGCAGGACTATGTCAGCTTCGCCCGCATCACCGAGCGGATACTGGCGGTTGAGGGCGTGCGCGATCTCGAAAGCCTGACGTTAAACGGCGGCACGGATAACGTCCATCTGGACGAGCGCGCGTGCGCGGTGCTGGGAGAGGTGACGCTTTCGTATGCGTGAGTTTGACGACATGCTGCAAAGCCTGCCGACCGCCTACCGGCGCGACGCATGGGTGCAGGCGCTGCTTGGCGCGGTGCAGGCGGTGGACGAGGGGCAGCGCGAGGCCGCGCGCGAAGCAGCGGCGCAGCTGATGCTGGACGAGATGACCTTTATCCTGCCGGTCGAGGAGCGCATCGCGGGGCTGAAAACCGCCGCCGGTACGTCGCAGGACGAGCGCCGCAGCGCGCTTTCGGCCAAGTGGCGCTCGGCGGCGGGCAAGTGCGATATGGAACAGCTCCGCACGATTTGCGGCGCATGGCAAGGCGTGGCCGCGCAAGTGGATTACGACGCGGCGCAGTACCTGCTCGACGTGCTGTTCCGCAGCTGGGGCGCGATGCCGACCAACATGGACAGGGTGCGGCAGTCGCTCCGCGAGGTCATCCCGGCGCACATCGCGTTCGCGGTGGCGGTCAAGCTGCTGCGCGAGACGCAGGCGGATGTATGCACGGTCGTCGCATCCAGCCGCCGCACGGTCTATCCAGATGCGGAGGTAGAGCAGTGGAAGCGGACGGCGGGTGCGGTGCAATATACCGCCGTGACCGGCACGAAGAACAGGATTTATACAGAAATCGAGGTGCAATAGATGAGCGAAACCCCTGTAAAATGGACAGCCGCGGGGCTGACCCCGGCGGGAAACGCGCTGCAAGCGGCGCTGCTGGGCACGGGCGACGGCCTGACCTTCACGCGCGCGGCAGCGGC
>NZ_CALWUQ010000059.1 GCF_944384695.1 uncultured Agathobaculum sp.
CTGATTCGCGCCAAAGGTTATGCGGATGCGGTCGTGATGATTGGGGACAGCAGCGTGAACGTCGTGGTCGCGCCGCCGGACGGCGGGTTGCAGGCAACCGATGTGACGGTCATCAAGGATATCGTGGTCAGTGAAACCGGCATGACCGCGGGGCAGGTCAAGATAGTGGAAGCGGAGTAACCTGCGGACGCGTATTTTTGCTTTGCATTTTGCCAAAACTGTGCTATAATCCGTTTAAAGGAGAGTGAGCACTATGGCGGATCACAAGGAGTATTGGTCGACCGAGAGCGATCAGGGTTCCATTCGGATTTCCGAGGACGTTGTCGCATCCATCGCGGCGCTGGCCACTTCGGAAACCGCAGGCGTGAGTGGTTTGTATTCCACTTTGACCAGTGATATCGTTGGCTTTTTGAGTAAAAAGAACCTTTCCAAGGGCGTCCGCATTGAAATTGGCGAGGAGGGAACGGTCAAAATCGAGATCGGCTTCCTTGCGCTGTTCGGCCACAACATCTGCGAGGTGGCAAAGCAGGTGCAGGAGAACGTGCGGTCGTCGGTCGAATCCATGACCGGCCTGAAAGTTACCGAGGTCAATGTGCATGTCGGCGGCGTGACGTTCGCACCCGCGCCGGCAGTTGAGGAACAGCCTGCGGAGCAGGAATAAAAACATCATCAAAGCGGCAAGGCTTATCGCCCTGCCGTTTTCTTTTGCTCCGGCGCGCCTTTTCGGGGAATAGCACCTTGCAACTTTGGCGAAAATAGGATAAAATAAGCGTAACCGAAAAATGGGAGGAAACTGCCGCCGTGAGTGTGATGAGCAGAACGAAAGCAAGAGAAATTGCGCTGCACCTGATTTTTGAAATGGGGTTCCAGCAGTTTGAGGACGAAAATTTGGAAGAGCGGCTGGACGAGTCCATTATGGCCTCAATCAGCGGCGATATTGCGCTGTATGCGGGCAAGCTGTCCCAAGCGCAGACCGAGTACATCCGCGCGGTGGTAAAGGGCGTGGCCGCGCGTCAGCAGGAGTTGGACGAGACGATTGCAGCCTACTCCAAGGGCTGGAAAATCAGCCGTATGTCACGCATGACCGTGGCGGTGCTGCGCCTTGCCATTTATGAGATGCGCTATGTGGAGGATGTGCCGGTGGGCGCTGCGATAAACGAAGCGGTCGAGCTGGCCAAGGTATATGATACGGACGAAGCTGCGGCGTTCATCAACGGCGTGCTCGGTTCGGTGGCGCGCGCGGCGCAGCCTGATGCGGCGGCACAACCGACGGAGAATACCGATGCCTGAGCGTTTTCTGGGGATCGACACTTCGAATTACCGCACCTCGGCGGCGGTATTTGATGCCGAAAACGGTGCGTGGCACAATGAGGGCAGCCTGCTTTCCGTACCGGAGGGCGCGATTGGCCTGCGCCAGTCTGACGCGCTGTTCCAGCATACCGTGCATCTGCATGAGAAAATCCAGGCCCTGCCGCAGGGCGAGGTGCGCGCCATCGGCGTGAGCACCCGCCCGCGCGCGGTCGAGGGCTCCTATATGCCCTGCTTTCTGGCAGGGGAGAGCGTCGCGCGCAGCGCGGCGCATTTGCTATCTGTGCCTCTTTTTGCCGTGTCGCACCAGCAGGGGCATATCGCGGCGGCGGCGCTGAGCGCGGGGCGGCTTTCTTTGTTGGACGAGCCGTTCCTCGCGTGGCACTTATCTGGCGGGACAAGCGAGCTGCTGTATGTGACGCCGGGGGCGGACGGCCTGCCGGACTGCACCTGCATCGGCGGCACGACCGACCTTGCGGCGGGACAGCTCATTGACCGCGCGGGGGCGCTGCTGGGGCTGCCGTTTCCGTCGGGCGCGGCGCTCGATGCGCTGGCAATCGAGGCGGCACCGGAAAAAGGCTACCGCCCCAAGGTGACGGACTGCCGGTTTTCGCTGTCCGGCATGCAGAATCAGGTGGAAAACAAGCACAAGACCGCAGAGCCGGCGCAGATGGCGCGCTTTGCACTGGAAACGGTCGCTAATGCGGTCGTCAAAGCGACCGAGCAGGCGCTTTCGCAGTATGACTGCCCGGTTTTGTGCGCGGGCGGCGTGATGGCGAGCCGCGTGCTGCGCGCGCGCATGTGCGGGGTGTTCGGGGAGCGGGTCTCGTTTGCCGAGCCGGTGCTGTCGGGCGATAATGCGGTCGGCGTGGCGGTGCTTGCCGCGCGGCTTTATGAAAGGAACAAAACGTGAGTACGATTTATTCGGTCACACAACTCAATAATGAAATTAAGGAACTGCTCGACACCGTGCCGGGCTACCGCAATCTGCTGGTGCAGGGCGAAATCTCCAACTACAAGGCGCACTCCTCGGGGCACCATTATATGAGCCTGAAGGACGAGGGCGCGTCCATCAACGCGGTGATGTTCCGCTCGGACGCGATGCGCCTGAAATTCCGGCTGGAAAACGGCATGAAGGTCATCGTGCGGGCGCGTGTCAGCTCGTTTCCGCGCACGGGGCAGGTGCAGCTCTATATTTCCGAGGTAATTCCAGACGGCGCGGGCGCTTTAAACCTCGCTTTTGAGCAGCTCAAGAAAAAATTGCAGGCCGAAGGCTTGTTTGACCCGATGTACAAAAAGCCGATTCCGCGCATGCCGCACAAAGTTGCGCTCGTCACTTCACCGACCGGCGCGGCGGTGCGCGATATGATTCGCATTCTGGGCCGCCGCTGGCCGCTGGCCGCAGTGACGCTCTATCCTGCGCAGGTGCAGGGACAGGGCGCGGCGGACAGCATCGCGCGGGCAATCGGTCTTGCCAATGCGATTGGCGAGGCGGACGTCATCCTGTGCGGACGCGGCGGCGGGTCGATGGAGGATTTGTGGGCGTTCAACGAGGAAGCGGTCGCGCGGGCGATTTTTGCCTCCGAAATCCCGGTGATTTCGGCAGTCGGCCATGAGCCGGACGTGACGATTGCGGATTTCGTCGCCGATTTGCGCGCGCCCACGCCCTCGGGCGCAGCCGAGCTTGCCGTGCCTGACCGCGCGGAATATGCACTGAGTTTGCGGACATTGGACACGCGGCTGCATGCGGCGGCACATAAGCAGATACAGCACAAGCAGCAGCAGTTCCAGACTTTGCAGCAACGGCTGGAGGCACGCAGTCCCACACGGTATATCGAGGAAAAGCGTGTGCTGCTCGACCGGACGGCTGACCGATTGTTTGCGGCATTCCCGGCGTACCTCGCGCGCGAGGAACAGAAGCTGACACTGCTGCGGCGCCGCCTGCTTGCAGCAGGACGGGACGGCGTGCAGCGCCGCCGCCTGCGCTTTACAAGGACGGTTGCCACGCTGGATGCAATCAGTCCGCTGCGCGTGCTGGCGCGCGGCTACGCGGTGGCGAACAAGGGCGTGCGCGGCGCGGTCGTCACCGATGCGTCGATGCTGAAAACAGGGGATATGCTGCATATCCGATTTGCCAAAGGCGCGGCAAGGTGCCGCGTGACCGATATCGAGGAGGAACAGAACGATGGCGGAAAAGACATTTGAAAGCCAGATGGAGCGGCTCGAGGAAATCGTCCGCCTGCTGGAAAAGGGCGAAGCCCCGCTCGGGGACAGCATCAAGCTGTTCGAGGAGGGCACCAAGCTGTCTGCGGCGCTGGGAAAAATGCTGGACAAGGCCGAGCAGAAGGTTACAGTCATGCAGGAAAACATGCAGGGCGAGTTGACCGAGCAGCCGTTTGACGCGGAGGAGGCAGGCAAATGACGTTTGCAGAGCAGCTGAAAGCGGATATCGCAGTCATCGAGCCGGCGCTGGAAAACTATCTGTCCCGCGAGACGGGCGAAGGATACGACCGCATTTTTGAAGCGGCAAAATATTCGGCGATGGCGGGCGGCAAGCGTTTGCGTCCGGTGATTGTGCTGGCGTTCTGCCGTTTGTGCGGCGGGGATACGCAAAAGGCGCTGCCATTTGCGTGCGCGCTCGAGATGATTCACACCTATTCGCTCATCCACGACGACCTGCCGTGCATGGACAACGACGATTTGCGCCGCGGCCGTCCGACCTGCCATAAGGCGTTTGACGAGGCGACCGCTGTGCTCGCGGGCGATGGACTGCTGACTGCGGCATTTGAGACCGCGTCTGCGGCGGAAGGCCTGCCGGCGGAGACCGTGCTGGCCTGCATCCGGATTCTGGGACAGGCCGCGGGCATGAACGGCATGATAGGCGGGCAGGTGCTCGACATGGGTGCGGAGCACCGCACCATTTCGCTGGACGAGCTGCGCTTGCTGCAAAGCCTCAAGACCGGCTGCCTGCTGCGCGCCGCGTGCGAGCTGGGCTGCGTTTCGGCGGGCAGAACCGACGTGCGGACGCTCGAAATGGCGCGCACCTACGGCGATAAGCTCGGCCTTGCGTTTCAGATTCGGGACGATATGCTGGATATCGAGGGCGATACCGCGACGCTCGGCAAGACGGTCGGCAAGGACGAAAAAAGCGAAAAATCCACTTTTCCGTCGCTGCTTGGCATGGAGGAGTGCCGCCGTTTGGTGGCAAGCCTGACCGACGAGGCCGTGCAGGCGGTATCCGGGCAGCCGGAGAGCACGTTTCTCGTCGAACTGGCGCGCAGTTTGACCAATCGGACGAATTAAACGCTGTTTTTTGCGCGCTTTTCTTGAATCAAACGGATTCATGTGATAGAATAACAAATAAGTGACGTAGTATCCTAGTCAGCGCATACGATTCCCAGGACGGGCCTAAAAATCCGTAGAAGGGCATATCGATGAAGTCTCTGGTGTTTGCTTCTTACGCCCAGTTTGGGGTGGATGCTGGAGGTTAAGGCTTGCGGGCGCGCTTCAATGGCATGAAGTACCGACCCTCTCGCCGTGGAGACCTGTATGCGTGGGGCACCTATAGCATCGTTTCGATTGATGGATGCCTTACGGTACAGGATGAAACCTGTATTGCGGTGCGGCGGAAGCTGCGCGGAATACACCGGCCCATGCGGCCGGCGGCCCGCGCGGCGCCCAAAACGCTGTGTGCAGTGTAGCCTGCCTTGCGTGGCCATGGTGGATACCGTATCCGCCTGCGGTTTCCCGGCCAGGAACGCCGCGGGAATTGACGGTTGAAACCATGTCTGCAAAAGAGGCTAAGAATCGTGTTGCCTGCAGTGGAAATCACCTAGGCTATTCAGCAATGAGGCAGGCAGAGAATTGCAGTGCGGACTCAGTGGCAATTCGGTCCCGGTGATGGTAACATCCCGGCACGGACTTTAATGGGAAACCCCCACGACGGCGACGCGTGGCAGTCCGCGGGGAAAGCCAACCGAACCTCAAGCCGCAAGATTAACTCGGCCTGCCGTCACTTCTATTTTGATGAAACAACCGAAGGGTTTTACAAATAAGGAGTATTTTTTTGGAAGCATCCGATAAACCGAGAAAAAAGAACCAGCCGCCGCAAAAGCCGCGGCTCATCAACACCAAATGGGTGGCGACCATCATGCCGGTCAGCTTTGTGCTGTCGGTCGTGATGAGCTATATGTCGAATGAGGCGCTCAATAGCGCGGGCACGATTTTGTCCTTTGTGGTGCTGTTTTTCTTCATCGCATTGGGCATAGTATTTGATATGATTGGCATTGCCGCCGCGTCCGCGACCGAGAAGGAGTTCCATTCGATGGCAGCGCATCGCGTGCGCGGTGCAAAAGAAGCGGTGTGGATGACCCGCAACGCAGAAAAGGTGTCGAGCATCTGCAACGACGTGGTCGGCGATATCTGCGGCATCATTTCCGGTGCAACGGGCGCGCTGATTGTCACCAACATCACAGCCGGAATGGACGGCGTGCAGGTCGTGCTGGTGTCGCTGCTGGTGACCGGTTTGATTTCCGCCATGACGATTGGCGGCAAAGCGGCCGGTAAAGGCGTGGCGATTGCGTTCAGCAGCCGGGTGCTGGCCATTTGCGGACGGGTTTTGTCCGTGCTGCCGTTTTCGCTGGACAGCAAAAGATAGAAAAATGCTTCCTTGGTGGGATAGATGTTATGAAGAGATACGGGATTCTGGACAATATCACAAGCCCCGCGGACCTGCGCGGATTGTCGTACGACACGCTGGGCGTGCTGTGCGCTTCGCTGCGTGAGTTCATCGTCGATTCGGTTTCGCGCACGGGCGGTCATCTGGCATCCAATCTGGGCGTTGTCGAGCTGGCTGTCGCGCTGGAGCGGGAGTTCGATTCCTCGCGCGACCGCATCATTTATGACGTGGGCCACCAGAGCTATGTCCATAAAATTTTAACCGGCCGCCGTGACCGCTTTGACACATTGCGACAGTACGGCGGTCTTTCCGGTTTTATGAAGCCGGAGGAAAGCATCGCGGACCCTTGTGTGACCGGGCATGCTTCGGATTCGGTTTCGGTTGCGCTGGGCATGGCGCATGCGCGCACGCTCAAAAATCAGAAATACCATGTGGTCGCCGTCATCGGGGACGGCGCGCTGACCGGCGGCATGGCGTATGAGGCGCTCAGCAACGCGGGTACGTCGGGCGAATCCCTCCTGGTGGTGCTCAACGACAACAACATGTCGATTGCAAAGAATGTCGGCGGGCTGAGCCGGCATTTGTCACGTCTGCGCGTCAGTCCGCGCTATCTGCACACCAAAGCACGGGTGAAAGAGCGTTTGGCACGGATTCCGGGCGGCGGCGCATTGTCGCGCGGCATTTCACGGATGAAAGCGCGCATGAAGGGGCTGCTGCTGCCGACCTCGCTGTTTGAGCAGATGGGGTTTATCTATCTCGGTCCGGTGGATGGGCATGACCTCAAAAGCGTGTGTGAGCTGCTTGCACAGGCGAAAAAAATCAAAAAGCCGGTTTTGCTGCATGTGATGACGCAAAAGGGCCGCGGCTATGCGCCCAGCGAGCGCGAGCCGGAAAAATATCACGGCGTTTCGCCCTTTGAACCGATGACCGGCGCGTTCAAGACAACGAAGAAAGAGGTTTTTTCCGCCTGCTTTGGGCGCGAGTTATGCGCTTTTGCGGAAAAGGATGCGCGCATCTGCGCGATTACGGCGGCGATGCCGTCCGGCACAGGGCTGACGCGCTTCGCTTCCCGCTTTCCGGAGCGGTTTTTCGATGTCGGCATCGCGGAGGAGCATGCGGTGGCGATGGCAGCCGGCATGGCGGCGCAGGGGCTGGTACCGGTGGTGGCGATGTACTCTACATTTTTGCAGCGCGCATATGACCAGCTCGTGCATGACGTGGCGATTGAAGGGCTGCATGTGGTGCTCTGCGTGGACCGTGCAGGCATTGTCGGCGCGGACGGCGCAACGCATAACGGTGTGCTGGACGTAGCGTTTTTGCGCTCGATACCGGGGATGAAGCTGTTTTGCCCGTCGAATTTTGCCGAACTGCGCAGCATGATGTCGCATGCGCTTTATCATGAGAGCGGACCGGTGGCAATCCGCTATCCGCGCGGCGGCGAGGGCGCTTTCCGAAAGGATACCGCAGGCGAGACGGTTGCCTGCGTGCGGGAGGCGGCCGGTCACACGCTGACACTGCTCACCCACGGCGTCATGGTCAATGAAGCGCTGGCTGCCGCGGAGCTGTTGGAGCAGCGAGGTGTGCACACACAGGTCTATAAAGTGAACGAAATCAGCGACACACTGGCGGATGCCTTCCGCAAGCAGGAGGAGGCACTATCCGGCTGGTGCGTAGTTGTCGAGGATGTGGTGGAAAGCGGCAGTCTGGGCGAATGGGTCGCCGCGCATCGGGGCGGCCGGGTGGACCGGCTGAACACCGGCGACCGTTTCCTGCCGCACGGCGGCGTGAGCGATTTGTATCGACACTGCGGCATTGACGCGGAAGGTATCGCTTCGTTCGTCATCAAAAACCGAAAGGGAAAGGAAAACGACCTTGGCTAAAAAACGTTTGGATGTATTGCTGTTTGAAAAGGGGCTTTGTCCTTCGCGGGAGCGCGCAAAAACCGCCATTATGGAAGGCATCGTCTATATTGCCGGCCAGAAAGCGGGCAAAGCGGGCGATATGGTGGATGAAAACGCCGAGTTGGAAGTACGCGGCAACGAAAATTCGTTTGTCTCCCGCGGCGGCAAAAAAATCGAGAAGGCGCTCGACTATTTTGCCATCGACCCGGCAGGACTGGTCGTGATGGACGTGGGCGCGTCCACCGGCGGCTTTACCGACTGCCTGCTGCGCCGCGGTGCGGTCAAGGTTTATTCCATCGACGTTGGCTACGGACAGCTCGCGTGGAGCCTGCGGCAGGATGCGCGCGTCAAATGCATGGAGCGCACCAACATCCGGTATGTGACGCCGGACATGCTCGAGGAAACGCCGTCCCTGTGTGTGATTGACGTGTCGTTCATTTCGCTGCGGCTGGTGCTGCCGGTCGTTTCCGGCCTGCTGACCGAGGACGGCCGCGTGGCGTGTCTCATCAAGCCGCAGTTTGAAGCGGGGAAAGGCAAGGTCGGCAAAAAAGGCGTGGTGCGTGAGCCGGAAATCCATCTGGAGGTGCTGGAGCAGTTCGTGGAAAACGCGCATACGGCGGGTTTTGCCGTGCGCGACGTTACGTTCTCGCCCATCAAGGGGCCGGAGGGAAACATCGAGTTTTTGGGCTACTTATGGAAGCAGGGAGAGGACAATGTGCCCGACCTGCGTGAGATTGTGCGGCAGGCACATGAGGAATTGGATGGCTGAGGCAGAGATGAAGCGCTTTTTTATCTATCCCAATATGCGAAAAGAGGGCGCGTACGCCGTGCTGCCGCAGGTTTGCGACCGGCTGCAGCGAGAGGGCGTCCGTCTGATGCTGCCGATGCAGCTGCGGTCGGCGGCGCTGGCGCTAAGCGGCGTGGATTATATGGAAACCGGTTCGGCGATGCAGTTTGCCGATTTGGCGGTCGTGCTGGGCGGCGACGGTACCATGCTGCGTCTGGCACGCGCGGCTGCACAGCAGGAGTTGCCGATGCTGGGCATCAACGTCGGGCATGTCGGTTTCATGACCGAGCTGGAGCCGGGCGAGTTGGGCGAGATGGAAAAGCTCTTTAGCGGCGATTATTCGATTGACAGCCGCATGATGCTGCATGTCGCCGTGTACCGTCAGGGACGATTGGTCTATGAAAACGACGCGCTCAACGATATTGTGTTGGCAAAGGGCACGGCGTTCCGCGTGGTGCGCGTGCGCATCTCGGCGGACGATGAGGACGTGACGCACTTTAACGGCGACGGCCTGATTGTCGCCACGCCGACCGGGTCGACCGCTTACGGCTTGTCCGCAGGCGGGCCGGTGATTGAGCCGAGCGCGGAAAATCTGGCAGTCATCCCGATTTGCGCGCATGCGCTTGCGGCAAAGGCGTTTGTGTTCGCGCCGGAGCGGCGCATTGCGCTTTCTGCGGCCTGCGAGGGCGGCAGCGAGGTGTTCCTCTCCGCGGACGGCGGGCAGGGCTTCGCTATCCGGCCGGATGACCGGGTGGAGATTACACGCTCGCCGCTGCGCACCCGTCTGGTACGTCTCAAGGGAATCAGCTTCTATAAAATTTTGCAGAAAAAGCTCTGACAGGGGGCGCGAATATGAAATTTCAACGACAGGCGAAAATCCTCGAACTGATTGACCGGTTCGAGATTGAAACGCAGGAGGAGCTGACCGATCACCTGCGGGCGTTCGGCTACAATACGACGCAGGCGACGGTCTCGCGCGATATCAAGGAGCTGCGGCTCATCAAGTCGCTTTCTGCCGAAACCGGCAAGTATAAGTATACAGCGGCGGCCGGCGGCGCGGCGGACAGCTTTACCACCCGTCTGCGCAATATCTTCCGCGAATGTGTCACCGAAATCAACGCTGCGCAGAACATGGTGGTCATCAAAACGCTGCCCGGACTGGGACAGGCGGCCGCGATGGCGATTGACGCGATGCGCGCATCCGATGTGGTCGGCACGCTCGGCGGGGACGACACGGTGTTTGCCGTGATGCGCGACAATGAGAGCGCGGCGCGCTTTTGTCAGCAGGCACAGGACATTTTAAAGTAAGCAGAGGAGGAAGCGGCAATGCTGCAATTACTCCATATTGAAAATATCGCGGTCATCGAGCGGGCGGACATCGAACTGGAAAATGGATTGACCGTGCTTTCCGGTGAGACCGGCGCGGGCAAGTCGATTGTCATTGACTCGATTGGCGCAATTCTCGGCAAGCGCGTCAGCCGCGATTTGGTGCGCGCGGGCGCGCAGAAGGGGTTTGTCAGCGCGGTGTTCACCGACCTCTCGGCAGGTTTGGTCGGTTTGCTGGATGAGCTGGCGCTCACAGGCGATGAACCGGATACGCTGCATTTGCAGCGGCAGATTACGGCGGACGGCAAGAGCACTTGCCGGGTGAATATGAAGCCGGTGTCGGCTGCGGTGCTCCGGCAGCTTGCACCTTTTCTGATTGATATCCACGGCCAGAACGACGGCCAAAAGCTGCTGGACGAGCAGCACCATATCGACTATCTGGACGGATACGCCGGGTTGGACGAGCTGCTGGCGCAGTACCGGCCCAAATATCAGGCGCTGCTTGCACTGCGGCGGGAAATCACCGCGCTCGAAACCGGCGAGCAGGAGCGCTTGCAGCGCATCGACATGCTTTCCTTCCACAAGGAGGAAA
>NZ_CALWUQ010000060.1 GCF_944384695.1 uncultured Agathobaculum sp.
GGCGCAATCATAATCCGGCAGCAGATGCAGCACCATTTCATACAGATTGTATGGACACGCAATCAGCGCGACCGAAAACAGGCTCATGCGCTGCACGCCCGCCGCCGCGACCGCGATTTGCGCGCCCTTGGTATAGGCGCGCACCAGCCCGCCGGTGCCCAGCAGCACGCCGCCGAAATAGCGCGTCACCACGCACAGGCAGTTTTCCAGCTGCTCGTGCCGCAGCACATCCAGAATGGGCATGCCCGCCGTGCCCTGCGGCTCGCCGTCATCCGAATAGCGCATCACATTGCCTTCGCGCAGGATATAGGCATAGCAATTATGCGTTGCGTCCCAGTAAGTCTCACGCATTTCCTTGATGCGCGAAACCGCCTCCTTTGCGGTTTCCACGCGCCACAGCCGCCCGGTGAACTTGGAGCGCTTTTCTTCAAATTTATCCTCGCCATACGCGGCAAAGGGTACAAAATAGTCCTTTTCCATTGCGTATCCCCGTTTTCGCGCGCCGTTGCTCGCGCGTTATTCCTCAACCAGATAGCCCGCTACACGGCCGTAGGTCTTATCGTCCACAACCGCCTCCACCAGCGTGCCTTCCGCAGCATACTCGGTCGATTCCAGCTGCGCCTCCCGGTGCAGCATGTCCAGCACCGCGCCGTCCGCATACGGAATCAGCAGCCTGACGCGGTGTTTCCCGCGGCCGAGCGCATGCTCAATCGCCGCCAATAGCGCATCCATGCCTTCGCCGGTCTTGGCTGAAATGGCAACGCCCTCATCCGGCCGGAAAAACGGCAGGGCCTCCGGAGCGCACTTATCCGCCTTGTTATAAACCATCAGGCGCGGGATTTCCTGCGCGCCCAGCTGTGCGATAACGCCCTCGACCGTCTCAGCCTGTATGCGCCAATCCTCGTCCGATACGTCCACGACATGCAGCAGCAAATCAGCATAGGCCAGCTCCTCGAGCGTCGCCTTGAACGCGCTGACCAGATGATGCGGCAGCTTGCGGATAAAACCGACCGTGTCGCTCAGCAGGATTTCCTGCGTATCTGAAATACGCTTTTTTCGCGTGGTCGGGTCAAGCGTATCGAACAGACGGTCATTGGCCTCGATGCCTGCGCCGGTCAGCTGGTTGAGCAGTGTAGACTTGCCCGCGTTGGTATAACCCACGATGGCAACCAACGGCATCTCAGTCTTTTTGCGCTGGCGGCGCTGCACCGCGCGCACCTGCCGCACCTGTTCCAGTTCCGCCTTGAGCTTGTCAATGCGCTTGCGGATATGCCGGCGGTCGGTCTCAAGCTGCGTCTCGCCCGGACCGCGCGTGCCAATCGGGCTTTTGCCGCCGCCCGCGGTCTGGCGCACCAGATGCGTCCACATGCCGGCCAGACGCGGCAGGATATACTGATACTGCGCAAGCTCGACCTGCAATTTGCCTTCGCCTGTGCGGGCGCGCTGTGCGAAAATATCGAGAATCAGCGCCGAGCGGTCGAGCACGGTGCACTTCGTCAGCTCCTCCAGGTTGCGCGTCTGCGACGGCGACAGCTCGTTGTCAAACAGCACGAGCGTGGCCTCATTGGCCTCTGCCAGCTGCCGCACTTCCTCCGCCTTGCCCTCACCGATAAAGGTGCGCGCGTCCGGCGCGGGACGGCGCTGCAAGGTCATGGCGACCGCCTCCGCGCCTGCGGTCTCAGCCAGCGCGCGCAGCTCATCCATCGTGCGTTCGTCCGCGTCCTGCTGCGCAGTAAAGGACGGGCAGGACAGCCCAACCAGCACCGCGCGCTCGGCCTGTGTTTTGTTTTCCAGTTCGGTCATCGTGTTCATTCCTCCCCTCCCCGGGGGCATGCCCGCATGTGCGCGGGCGGGTTTGAAAACAGAAAAGCCACCGAAACGCGCTTCGTCAGCAACCGTTTCGATGGCTTCCTCTTACTTGTCCAGATTGAAACGCTTCTTGAAGCGATCAACACGTCCGCCGGTGTCTACCAGCTTCTGCTTGCCCGTGAAGAAGGGGTGGCACTTGGAGCAAACGTCAACGACGATATTCTCCTTAGTGGAGCCGGTCTCAATGACATTGCCGCAGGCACAGCGGATCGTGGTCTGCTTGTACTCGGGATGGATGCCCTGTTTCATGTTGTTTCACCTCTTTCCACGGGAAATCACAAAATTTCTCTTGCAGTCGTAAGGATATGATACCATATTACGCGACAAAATGCAAGCATTATTTTTCATATACCAAATTTTCTTCTGTCCAGTCTTTCAGCACCGGAATCATGGACGCCGCCAGCGCCTTCGCACCCGCCAAATCATGCAGCAGGTAGTTGCCGCATTCGATGCGGCTCGCGCCGGGAATCTCCCCCTCATACGCAGCGATGAAATCCATCGACTCACGCACAAGGTCAATCGCGTCCGCGGGCGCCATATCGCGCACAAGGAAGTAAAAGCCGGTCTGACAGCCCATCGGACCGCAATAGATGATATGCTCGGCAAAACGCGAGTTGCGCGCATAGGTGGCGAACAGATGCTCAAATGTGTGCCCGGCCGCAGGCTGGATATAGGTACCCGCGTTGGGATACACCATGCGAATGTCATAGGTCGTCACATCGCCGTCAATACGGGACGTGTACATACCCGGTTTGAGTTTATCGTGGTTGACTTCAAAGCTCGCAATGCGTTTCATACGTTTTTCTCCTTTTCCGCACCAAGATAACGCAGCTCCGTACAATACTCACGCCACAGCAGCACGTACGAAATGAAAAATGCCGCAATTTCTGCAATCGGGAACGAATACCAGATGGCATCCAAGCCCTTCCACTGGCCGAGCAGCCATGCCGCCGGCAAAATGATAACGAGCTGACGGCAGACCGATACAATCAAGCTGTTCATGCCGCGGGCGGTCGCCTGAAACAGCGTCGAATTGATGATACCGAAGGCCGCACCAAGGAAGGACAGGCTGATGACCTTGAGCGCCGGCACGCCCACCGCAATCATTTCCTGCACCGCAGCCGCATCCGTGCGGTCGACAAACATCATCAGCATCTGTTCCGCGAAAATCTGGAACAAAATCAGGCCAACAAACATGATGACCACCGCCGCGGTAAGCGTGATTTTATATGCGCCAAACAGGCGCTTTTTGTTGCGCGCGCCGTAGTTATAGCCCATGACCGGCAGCGCGCCTTGGTTCAGGCCAAATACAGGCATGAACACGAAGGTCTGCAACTTGAAATATACCGCCAGTACATTGACCGCGGTCTGCGAAAAGCCAATCAGAATGGCGTTCAGGCCAGCCGTCATCACGGACACCACGCTCTGCATGACGATGCCCGGCAAACCGACGCGGTAGATATCCTTGACCGTCTGGATGCGCCACTTGAATTCCCGCATATTCACCTGCAAAATCTTCTGATGGACCAATACGCCCCACAGACCAATCAGCATGCCGAAAATCTGACCGATGACGGTTGCAAGCGCAGCGCCGCTCACGCCCATCTCCGGGAACGGGCCGATACCGAAAATCATCAACGGGTCCAGAATGATATTGATGATTGCACCGGTCAAGCCCTGACACATCGGAATAATCATATTGCCGGTCGACTGCTGGAGCTTTTCGCACATCATGGAAATCATAACGAAAATACTCAAACCGACCGCAATGTGCGAATACTGAATCGCCTGCACGGTGACATCCTCCGCCGCGCCGAACGCGCGCACAAACACACCGGACAGGCCAAAGCCCAGCACCAGAAACACGATGCCGCCAATCACCGCCAGCGCCACGCCATGCTCCGCCGCGGAGTTGGCATGCAGACGGCGTTTTTCACCCAGCCGACGCGCAATCAGCGAGTTGACGCCCACGCCGGTACCGACGCCGATTGCCACAACCAGCGTTTGCAGCGGAAACACCAGCGAAACCGCAGCCAGCGCGCTCTGTGAATACTGCGCAACGAAAATGCTGTCCACGATGTTGTACAGTGCGTTGATAATCATGGAAATCATCGCCGGCAGCGCCATGGAAAAAATCAGCGGCCCCATGCGCGCCGTACCCATCTTATTTTGTTCTTCCAAAACTCATTCCCCCTGACCAAAACGAAGCCGCACCGGAACTTGTCCGGCGCAGCCGCCTTTTTTACTCTTAATATATAGTGTACGAGATTGAATCCGAGATTGCAAGCCCTTTCTTACAGTTTTCCACGCAATTCGTCAAACGACTGCTCGACCACAAAATCGCTCACCGAGCGCAGCTCGTTTTCCCCTGCCGCATAGGCAGGCTCTACCATGCCGCAGACGCGGAATCCGGCCCGCTTGGCCGTGGCGCATGCATAGGGCGCATCCTCAAACACGATGCAGTCGGCAGGCGCAAGCCCCAGTTTCTCCGCGCTCTTCAAATAGATGTCCGGTTCCCGTTTGGAGATGCCCACATCCTCGATGGTCAGCATGAAGTCGAAATAGTCCATCATATCCCGTTCGCGCAGCGCTTTCTCCGCATGGCGGCGCGCAGTCAGCGTCGCAATCGCCATTTTCACCCCGCGGCGGCGCAGCCCGTCCAGAAACGCAATCACGCCGTCTTTCGGCTTGGCCAGCGTTTCATAGCGCGCGGTAATCAGCGCATCCATGCCTTTCATGATTCCCTGTGCATCCAGCGGCAAATCCGGATACCGGTCGGCAAAATACTGCGCGACCTGCGGCTGGGAAAACCCTTCGCACGCCGCATACTCCTCGTCTGTGACCGTCACCCCGAATCCGGACAGATACCCCTGCGTCAGCCGCTTCCACACCGGCATGGAATCGAGCAGCGTGCCGTCCATATCAAAAATCGCACCCTTAAATTCGTGCATGTTTTTTCCTCCCGGAAGCAAATATTATTTGGTCTTGCGGTCGATAAACTGCGGCCGCATTTTGGAATACAGGATTTTTTGCTCGCTGTACAGGCCGTAGTACCCGCTGAGCATATAGGAAATCGCAATCACCAGCGCGAACAGCGCAAGGCTCTGCCCGCCGAACAGCTCAAACGCCAGCAGAATCGAGGTCAGGGGCGAGTTGGTCACGCCGCAAAATACCGCCGTCATGCCAAGCCCCGCCGCGAACGAGGGCGCAAGCCCGAAAAAGCCGCCGTAAGCCGCACCGAACGTCGCGCCGATGAACAGCACCGGCACGATTTCGCCGCCCTTATAGCCCACGCCAATGGTGATGGCCGTCAGCACCAGCTTGATGAAAAACGCGGCATAGCTCGCCTCTCCCGCCACCGCGCGCTCGATAACCTCCATGCCCGCGCCGTTATAGTCCCGTGTGCCGAGCAGCAAAGACGCCAGCACGACCACCAGACCGCCTGCCGCAATGCATAAGTACTGATTGGGAAAATACTTCTTGAACAGATGACCGATGCGGTGAAACACGATGCATACCACAGCGCTCAGCACCGCGCAGACCACGCCGAACAGCACCAGCTTGCCCAGCAGCAGCGGCTCTACCTCCTGCGGCACACCGGACAGCGCAAACGCAGTTGTCCCGCCGCCGAGGGAAAGCGCCACATAATGCGCAATCACCGACGCGAGCACGCACGGGAACAGCGCCGCATAGTACATGACACCCACGCTGATGACCTCCATCGCAAAAACGCTTGCCGCCAGCGGCGTGCCGAACAGCGCGGCGAAGCCCGCCGCCATGCCGCACATGGTAATCGTGCGGCTGTCCTTATCGTCCAGACGCATCCAGTGGCCGATGTTGCCGGAAATCGCGCCGCCCAGCTGGATTGCCGCACCCTCGCGGCCCGCCGAGCCGCCGCACAGATGGGTCAGAATCGAGGTGACAAAAATGCTCGGCGCCAGCCGCAGCCGCACCGGATGGTTCTCCCGCACCGAGGTCAGGATAAAGTTTGTACCGCGCTCAAGCGGCATATCCGCCCACTTGTACCAGAACGCGATGAAAACACCTGCAAACGGCAGCAGGTACAGCAGCCAGGAATACGCCGCGCGCATCTCCCCTGCCCACTCGAGCGCCAGATGGAACGCCGCGCCCACCGCGCCGACCACCAGCCCAATCACCACCGCAAACACACACCAGCGCAAGAACACGCCGCCGCTGCGCCGCACGCGATATCCCAGCCCATGCAGCATGCGCACCGCCGTGCTGATGGCTTTCCGGCTCCCACTCTCCATATACATTCCCCTTTCCGACAAGAATTGCCCCGCAGTTGGTCTGCGGGGCAATCTTTTCAGACGCAGCTTTGCTTACTTGCTGGTTGTGGAAGTCTCCTTGAGCAGCACGTCATGTGCGCCACCCTCGACAATCGAGGTCGCGGACACCAGCGTGATTTTGGCCTTCTTCTGGAACTCCGGAATGGAGAGCGAGCCGCAGTTGCACATGGTCGAACGGACCTTGCTCAGCGTCAGGCCGAGGTTATCCTTGAGCGAACCGGCATACGGCACATAGGAATCAACGCCCTCTTCAAAGGACAGCTTCTGCTCGCCGCCCATATCATAGCGCTGCCAGTTGCGCGCACGGGACGAGCCTTCGCCCCAGTATTCCTTCATATAGCTGCCATTGATGTTGACCTTATTGGTCGGGGATTCATCAAAACGCGAGAAATAGCGGCCGAGCATGAGGAAATCCGCGCCCATCGCCAGCGCCAGCGTGCAATGGTAATCATGCACGATGCCGCCGTCCGAGCAAATCGGCACATAAACGCCGGTTTCCAGAAAATACTCATCGCGCGCCGCGGCAACTTCAATCAGCGCCGTCGCCTGGCCGCGGCCGATGCCCTTCTGCTCACGGGTGATGCAGATGGAACCGCCGCCGATACCGACCTTGACGAAGTCCGCGCCCGCGTCCGCGAGGAAACGGAAGCCCTCACGGTCAACCACGTTGCCCGCGCCGACCTTGACGCTGTCGCCGTAGTTTTCACGAATCCATGCAAGCGTGCGGCTCTGCCACTCGGAAAAGCCTTCGGAAGAGTCGATGCACAGCACGTCCGCACCGGCTTCCACCAGCGCCGGCACACGCTCAGCATAATCGCGGGTATTGATGCCCGCACCGACCACATAGCGCTTATGCTCGTCGAGCAGCTCCAGAGAGTTGGCCTTATGGCTGTCATAGTCCTTCCGGAACACCATATAGACCAGATGCTGCTCATCGTCGACCAGCGGCAGCGAGTTGAGCTTGTGGTCCCAGATAATGTCGTTTGCCACCTTGAGGGTGGTGTCCGCCGGCGCGGTAACCAGCTTGTCAAACGGCGTCATGAATTCGGATACCGGCACGCTGCGCTCCATACGGGAAACACGGTAGTCGCGGCTGGTGACGATGCCGAGCAGACGGCCGTTTGCCGTGCCGTCGTCGGTGACTGCCATGGTGGAGTGACCGGTCTTTGCCTTCAGCTCCAATACGTCCGCCAGCGTCTGCTCGGGACGCAGATTGGAATCGGAAACGATAAAGCCTGCCTTGTAGCTTTTGACACGGGCCACCATCGCCGCTTCGCTTTCAATGGTCTGCGAACCGTAAATAAAGGAGATGCCGCCCTCCTGTGCCAGCGCGATTGCCATGCGGTCATCCGAAACCGCCTGCATGATGGCGGAAACCATCGGGATATTGGCATACAGCGCCGACTGCTCACCCTTGCGGTATTTGACAATCGGAGTGCGCAGGCTGACATTGGCCGGGATGCATTCCGCGGAGGAATACCCCGGCACAAGCAGATATTCGTTGAACGTATGCGAAGGTTCACTGAAATAATATGCCATAAAGTTTCTCCTTTTCTTCATTCCTGTTTTTCCGGATTCTATGTTGCCTTTTATTATATCCTTTTTGCCCTGCAAAGTAAAGCGAACATGTGACAGATTTTGCGTTTATTTGCCAACTGCCCGTTATGCAAACCGCAAAAAGAAAGAACCGCAGCTTGCATGGCAAACCGCGGCTCTCTCTTTTGGAAATGAGGAATGAATGTTATGGGCGGAAAATATTTGCAGGATCGTCCGGCAGCCTGCCGGTATCCTTTTCTATTTCCAGTCTCAGGTTAGCATTTTCCCCGGCGTCCTGTCAACCGTCTACCCATGATTTTAACGCAATCTTAACTGCCCTCCACCGTCCAGCTCAGACCGCTGTGGAAGAAATACAGGACACACCGGCAAACCGGCCGTGCAAAAATCTTGCGCACCGCCAGCATATATGCCTGCATCTGTGCACGGTACTGCTCCGCTCGGGCGGAAACACCGCTTTCCGTCACCCTGTCGGTTTTGAAATCCAGAATCACAAAGCCCTCCGGCGTGTCAATCAGGCAGTCGATAACGCCTTGCAGCAGCACCTTTTCCTCGGGTGCCTGCTCCGCCACCGGAAAATACTGCGCCGCCGGCACCAACACGGAAAACTTAAACTCGCGCCGGACCGGATGCGCCGCCATCAGGCCGCGGTATAGGTCGGATGCAAAAAAACGCTCAATCCTGTCCGGAGCAATTGCCGCTGCCTGCTGGGGCGAGAGCAGCCGGGCCTCTTCCAGCCGTCTGCGTTCGCGTTCCACACCGCCCGGCGCGGCAGCCGCATCAAAGTCGCAAAACTGCATGAACAAATGGTGCGCCGTACCGACTTCCGCGGGCGTCAGGCGGCGCTGCCCCTGCTCGAACAGCGGTGCGCGCAGCTTGACTTCCCGGCGCGGCGGCGGGGTCTGCTCGGCGGCCTCGTCCGCGCGATAGCCGCGGCCCAAACCGGTCGCGGTCAGCTTGCTGGGCAGCTCGGACAGAAAGGCATAAGGATACCGCAGATAGGGCTGCACGGCATAGTCCTGCGCATCTGTCTCGGCAAAGCGCAGCACCTCGGGCAGCGTGGGTTCGGCCACTTCGTCCGGTCGGAACACCTGCAGGATGAAGGCATCGCAGTCTGTGCCGTGCTCAGGCACCTCCAGCCCATAGGCTTCCCGCAATGCACGCGATGCGGGATGCCGCAGCAGCGGCGCGACAATCCATGCAAGCGGCGCGCGCACTGCGCCCATGGCATACTGCGGCAGCGTATCGAGGGCCGCCCACTGCGCCCACTTTTGCAGCGATTTTTCCAGCGTCCCGCTTGCCGCGGTGATAATCAGCTTTTCCCGCGCGCGCGTCAGCGCTACGTACAGCACGCGCAGCTCTTCACTGACCATTTCGCGCCGCTGCTGCACCGCGACCGCCGTGCGCTCGACCGTGTCGTACTGCACACCGCGCTCCAAATCGCGGCACTTGGAGCCAAAGCCCAACTCCTTATGCACCAGAACCGGCTCGCGCAAGTCGATTTCGTTGAACTGGCCGGCGCAGCCCGCAACAATCACCACCGGGAACTCCAGTCCCTTGGACTTGTGGATGGACAGGATGCGTACCGCGCCGCCTGTCGCCTCTGCGCCGACCGTTTGGAAGTCCTCCCCGGTTTCCTGCATGCCGCGCAGCAGGCGCACAAAGGCGAACAGACCGCGATAGCCCTGCGATTCAAAGGCGCGTGCCCGCTCGAAAAAGGTCAGCAGATTGCTCTGCCGCTGCGCGCCGTTGGGCAGCGCGCCATACAGCCCGAGCGCGCCTGTCCGGTCGTAAATCTCCCACAGCAGCCGGTATACCGGCTGGTCGCAAGCGAAGGTACGCAAATCGTCCAGCTGCTGCAAAAACAGCTCGGCTTTGTCAAACTGCTCACGTGAGGCGACCAGCGCATCATAAAAGCTAACGCTGCGGTCGGTCAGGCGGATATCGGCCAGCTCCTGCTCGGTAAAGCCGAACAAGGGTGAGCGCAGCACGCCGATAATATCCACGTCCTGCCGCGGGTTGTCAATCACCGCCAGCAGCGACACCATCGTGCCGACCTCAGCCGTGCTCAGCAGCCCGCCCCGCTCTTCCGCACTGGCGGTCAGGCCCGCCTGTTCGAGCGCCGCGATGAACACCTGCGCACGCGGCCCCGGCGAGCGCAGCAGAATGACGATGTCCCCCGGCGTGACCGGCCGCAGCGCGCCGGTCTCCTTGTCAAAGACCGGGAAGCCTTCGTCCAGCAGCGCGCGGATGCGGGACGCGACCAGACGCGCTTCCAGCGAAGTCTTATCCGGCGCATCCTCGTCCTCGCCCAGCCCCGCCGCATCCAGCAGCAGCACCTCGGTCTTGTAGCGCGCATGCCCCGCCTCCGGATAGTCCATGCCAAGGTGCAGCGCTTCGCGGTCGGTATAGGCAAGGTCGCCCACCGTCTCACCCATGACCGCCGAAAACAGATAATTGCACGCATCCAGCACCGCGGCGCGCGAACGGAAGTTCTGACCCAGCACAACGCGGCGCGGCGCACCGTCCTGCGCCGCATCCGCATCGGCAAAGGCGCGCA
>NZ_CALWUQ010000061.1 GCF_944384695.1 uncultured Agathobaculum sp.
CCGTCAAGGAAATGGTGCGTCTGGCCGAGGCAAAGGGCTTCCGCGCGTGGACGCGCGACGACACGGTAAAGCCCGGCGACAAGCTCTATCAGGTCAACCGCGACAAGGGTATCATGCTCGCCGTCATCGGCAAAAAGGGCATGGCGGAGGGTGTGCGCCTGACCGCCGCGCATCTCGACGCGCCGCGTGTGGATATCCGCACCATACCGCTGTATGAGGACGGCGGCATGGCGTTCTTTAAGACGCATTATTACGGCGGCATCAAGAAATACCAGTGGACGGCGATTCCGCTCGAGCTGCGCGGCGTGGTGTGCGTGTGCCACAACGGGCAGGTGAAAAAGGTCGAGGTGCGCGTGGGCGATAAGCCGGACGACCCGAAATTCGTCATCACCGACCTGCTGCCGCACCTTGCCACCGAGCAGATGACCAAAAAGGCGACCGAAGTCATCAAGGGCGAGGGGCTGAATGTGCTCATCGGCTCGGTGCCGAGCGAAACCGAGGACGAAAAGTGCAGCGAGAAGATTAAACTGGCTATCATGGAGCACTTAAACCGTCAGTACGGTATGGTGGAAGCGGATTTCCTGTCCGCGGAGCTGTGCTGCGTACCCGCGTTCAAAGCGTGTGACATCGGCTTTGACCGCTCGTTTGTCGGCTCGTATGGCCACGACGACCGCGTTTGCTCGTATACCGCAGCGACCGCGCTGCTCGACCTCAAGGCAACGCCGACCCATACCTGCGTATGCCTGCTGGTGGACAAGGAGGAGACCGGCTCGGACGGCGTGACCGGTATGCAGTCGCGCGCGTTCGATACCTTCATGGCTGACCTGTGCCGTGCGCAGGACGCGCTGCTCGAAGAGTGCTATGAAAACTCGGTCTGCCTGTCGGCTGACGTGTGCAACGCCTTCGACCCCAATTATCCCGAGGTTTCCGAGAAGCGCAACGACGCCAAGGCCAACTGCGGTTTTGCGCTGGTCAAGTACACGGGCGCACGCGGCAAGTCCGGCACGTCGGATGCGACCGCCGAGCTGATGGCGCGTATCCGCTGCATTTTCGACAAGGCGGACGTGGTTTGGCAGACCGGCCAGCTCGGTAAGGTCGACCAGGGCGGCGGCGGCACGGTCGCGATGTATCTGGCCAACCGCAACATTGACACGGTGGACGCGGGCGTGCCCGTGCTTTCGATGCACGCGCCGTTCGAAGTCATTGCAAAGCTCGACCTGTATATGGCCTATAAGGGCTTCGGGGCGTTTTATAAAGACTGATGTATGTCCGAACCGTATAGGGTGCGGGGCATCGAAAAAAAGAAAAAAGGACGCGGAAAAGCGTCCTTTTTTGTGTTTGACACAATGCATCAATCCAAAATAGAGAATTCCACTTCCTCAAGCGGATATCCGTCCTCAAGAATCATGGGGGCGTGCAGATTGTGGTCGGCAAGCGCGTCGGGCAGATGCGCGAGCGTAAAATGCAGCTGGCTGCCGCCGCCCTCGCGTGGGGAGAGCAGCAGGCTGCCGCCGTGCAGCTGCGCGATGCGCTGGATGAGCGGCAGGCCCAGTCCGGGCGGCGTGCCCTGCCGCGCAAGCGCGAGGTATTCCTCCAGCGGGGCGGGCATCTGCCAGCCGGACAGCAGCGCTTCAAAGCGTGCGGCGTCCAGACCGGGGCCGCGGTCCGCGACCGTAATGGTGAAAAACGCGCCGTCGTCGTACAGACTCAGGGCGATGTCGCCGTCCGGCGGCGTGACATGCAGGGCGTTTGTCAGCAGGTTGAACAGCGCGGTGCGGATGAGCTGCGGCTCAATCAGCGCAATGCAGCTTTCCACGGCATGCACCGTGATGGGAGCGGCGCCAGAAGTTGGCACGTGCGATGCGGCCTGTTCCGCCGCGTCGCGGCACAGCTCGGCCAAATCACAGTGGTACAGCCGCAACTGTTCGGTCAGCGGCGGGTCATGCAGGAAGTCCGAGTGCATGAGCAACCGGTGCAGCCGCAGGCACTGGCGGCGCAGGTGCGCGGCCAGCGCGGGGTCGCTGACCTGTGCGGCGTCCGCAAGCAGCGTCCCCAGATATTGCGTCCCCTTGGCGTGCAGCACGCGGAGCGTACCGTCGTAGGAGGCGCGGTCGTCGCGCACGAAGGCCAGCAGCGCGCCGTCGCGGTGCGGGAGGATTTCCAGACGGTATTCCAACCCGTCCAGCTCTTCGTAAACCGTGTGGGGCGTGTGCGCCGCGATGCAGTCCCGCAGGGCGGCGGCAGCCTGTTCGCTGAGCAGCTGGTCGATGCGCTCAAGCGGGTGCAGCCCGGTCAGGCGCGCGGCGGCCGGATTGCCGTTTTCAATATGGAGCGTGGGAGACACTGCAACAACGGCTGCATCGCGCAGGCCGGTGCGGGCGAGCAGCTCGCGCAGGGTCTCCTCGTCGATTTGAGAAAAGAAAGTATCCTCCATCTTTATCCTCCAAAATATTTTTGTTTCTTTTTAGATGGTATAAGGCCGCGCTGCGGCTGAAATACTATATTTTGTGGGATGTGCTTATTATACCACCAGACGGGAATGCATTGCAAAGAAAAATGTACAAAAAGCCCAGTCGTAATGACAAAAATTTCACAAATATTACACCTTGCGGCAGACGACCCGTTTAGTGTATAATAAAACCATCGACAGAGACTCATTAAAAACATTTTAGGAGGATACTGTAAATGGCTATCAAAGTTGGTATCAATGGCTTTGGCCGTATCGGCCGCATGGTTTTCCGCGCTGGTCTGAAGAACCCGAACATTGAGTTCGTAGCGGTAAACGACCCGTTCATGACCCCGGACTACATGGCATACATGCTCAAGTATGACACCATGCACGGTCGCTATGACGGCACCATCGAGTATGACGACAACTCCATCACTGTGGACGGCAAGAAGGTTCTGTTCCACGCTGAGATGGATCCGAAGAACATCCCGTGGGGCAAGGACGGCGTTGATTACGTTGTCGAGTCCACCGGCGTGTTCCTGACCAAGGAGAAGGCGCAGGCGCACATCGACGGCGGCGCGAAGAAGGTTATCATGTCTGCTCCGTCCAAGGACGACACCCCGATGTTCGTTATGGGCGTTAACCAGGACACCTACACCAAGGACATGACCTTTGTTTCCAACGCTTCCTGCACCACCAACTGCCTGGCTCCGATTGCTAAGGTTCTGGACGAGGCGTTCGGCATCACCGAAGGCCTGATGACCACCGTTCACTCCACCACCGGCACCCAGAAGACCGTTGACGGCCCGTCCAAGAAGGACTGGCGCGGCGGCCGTGCGGCTTCCGGCAACATCATCCCGTCCTCCACTGGCGCTGCAAAGGCAGTAGGCAAGGTTTATCCGAAGCTGAACGGCAAGCTGACCGGTATGTCCATGCGTGTTCCGACTCTGGACGTTTCCGTTGTTGACCTGACCTGCAACCTGGCTAAGCCGGCAACCTACGACGAGATTTGCGCTGCTATGAAGAAGGCTTCCGAGACTCCGCTCGCTGAGGGCGGCCTGCAGGGCGTTCTGGGCTACACCGACGAGGACGTTGTTTCCTCCGATTTCCTGGGCGACGCTCGCACCTCCATCTTCGACGCCTAGGCTGGCATCCAGCTGACCGACACCTTCGTGAAGGTCGTTTCTTGGTACGACAACGAATGGGGCTACTCCAACAAGCTGCTGATGCTCATCGAGCACATGGCTGAGGTTGACAACAAGTAAGTTATCCTCTTAAAATCGCAAAGCGCCTCTTCCGAAAGGAAGGGGCGCTTTTTTAACCTATCCAGAAAAAAAGCGCCGCCCTGCGTTGCAGGCGCGGCGCTTTGCGTTTGTTTAGTCCGTCAAATCGTTGGACCACTTCAGCTTGTCGAATACATAGAACAGCAGGCTCATCAGCATGCCGACGATGGCAGCCAGCGTCATGCCGGACAGCGATACGTTGCCGAGCGACAGCGTCACGCCCGAAAGACCGGTGACGAAGATGACCGAGGTCAGCGCCATGTTGCGGTTTTTGCCGTAATCAACGTGGTTGTCGACCAGAATACGCAGGCCGGAGGTGCCAATCATGCCGTACAGCAGGAAGGAAATGCCGCCGATGACCGGGCCGGGGATGGTCTGGATGAGTGCGGCCAGCGGACCGACAAACGAGCAGATGATGGACAGCACGGCTGCGCCGCCGATAACACGTACCGAGTAAACCTTGGTAATCGCCATCACGCCGATGTTCTCGCCGTAGGTCGTGGTCGGCACCGAGCCGATAAAGCCCGAAATCATGGTCGAGAAGTTGTCCGCGAACAGCGAGCGATGCAGGCCGGGGTCTTTCAACAGGTCACGGCCGACGACCTTGCTGGTGACCAGCTGATGGCCGATGTGCTCGTTGGCAATCACCAGAATGACCGGCAGGATAATCAGGATGGCTTCCAGATTGAATTTGGGGGTCTGGAAATTGGGCAGCTGGAACAGGGGCTGATGGATGGCGTTTATGATGCCGTCCCAGATTTCATGTTCTCCGGAAACATATTCGGTAATCAATCCCGCGACATAGCCGCAGAGAATGGCAATCAGAATCGGAATGACCGACAAAAACTTGCGGAACAGCACGCTGCCCAGCACCGCAACGCCGAGTGTCACGCAGAAGGTGATGACCGACGAGGTGGTAACGCTGTCCCCGATGATTTCGCCCGTGGATGCGGCGGAACCGGCAAGCTCCAGACCAATCAGCGCTACGACCGGGCCCATCGCCGCGGGCGGGAGCACCACGTCAATCCATTTGGTGCCGCATTTGTAGATGATTGCCGCAAGGATACAGCCGCACAGACCGACGACCACAAAGCCGCCCAGCGCGTACTGGTATCCCCAGTTCTGGATGACGATGGTGGCCGGTGCGATGAATGCGAATGACGAGCCGAGGTAGGCGGGCGCCTTGCCCTTGGTGATGAAGATGAACAGCAGCGTGCCGATACCGTTCATAAACAGCACGATGGCCGGGTTGATGCCGAACATGAACGGCACCAGCACGGATGCGCCGAACATGGCGAACATGTGCTGGATAGACAGCGGCACGAGCAGGCGCGGCGGCACCTTCTCCTCCACCTGAATGATTCGATTGGTTTGCATGTTTCTCTTTTATCCCCTTTTTTGTGATTTCGGCAGTGCGCCGATGTGTATGAAAAAGCGCGCAGAGCGCGTTTTTCTCAGGAAAACAGGCGCCGGATGTCATCCATGCGCGCGCATGCCATATTATACCCCATTTCATAGCCCCATTCCAGCTTTTTCACATCTTTTTCAAAGCTCTCCAAATGGTCGGTGGGCTGGAGCAGCACGGTGTTCTGCGGCTGTTTGCGCGCCAGCTGGTGGCAGAAGCACACGGTTTCGTTATAGCGCTTGGGGCGTGTGAGCATGGTGCGCGTCAGCGCGGGATACTTGCGGTGCAGGGCGCGCGCGGCAAACTGGGTGCCGTGCGTCATTTCCTTGCGGTAGTCAAGCGGCTGGGTGAGCACAATCAGATTCTTTTTGTTGCCGTCGTGCAGGCTTTTGACAATCGGAATCGGGTCGGCCAGACCGCCGTCATAGTAGGTTTGCTCTCCGATGGTGACCGGCGGGAAGTAGATTGGGATGGCGCAGGTCGCGCGCAGCATGGTGCTCGCGCGGTCGAGCTGCATCCCGTCGAGGTATTCCGCCTCGCCGGTGCGCGCGTTGGTCACGCCGACGCGGATGCGGCCGGCATAACGGCGGTAGGTATCCCAGTCGAACGGAATCAGCTCGTTCGGGATGGTGGAGAATACGAACTCCACGCCAAAAATCGAATGGTCGCGCCGGATATTGCGCGCGCCCATGTAGCGCTTGTCGTTGCGGTATTGCCGCAGCACCTCCAGATTGCGCCCGCGCTGGCGGGACAGATAGGACACTGCATAGGTGATGCCGGCGGAAACGCCGATGACGTAGTCGAACATCAAATCGTTGTCGAGCAGCGCGTCCATCACGCCGCACGAAAATACCGGGCGGAACGTGCCGCCCTCCAGAACAAGTCCTGGCATGCTTCCTCATAACCTTTCTGCTTGGGATGATTTACCGACGCTTGCGCGTGGGCGGCTTGCCCTTGCGGCCGCGTCCTTTGCCGCGGCCCTGCCGGCGGCGCTGCGCGCGGTTTCCGGGTGCGGGCGCAAACGCGGGAGGCGGCGCGTCCTCGGTCGGGTCGGACATGGGCAGCGCGCCTTCGGCGGGCGCAAAGTCGATTTGTCCGGTCACCTCGCTCGCGGCAAGGAGTTTGACGCGCAGGGGCGTGCCGATGGTGAAGCGCTTGCCCGTGCGGCGGCCGGTCATGGTCATGCGCTGCTCGTCATACTGGTAGAAGTCGCCCGCGAGCAGCTCGACGCGAATCAGACCCTCGCAGCCGTTTTCGAGCGCCACAAAAATGCCGAACGGCTGGACGCCGGACACTTCCGCGTCAAATTCCTCGCCGATAAAGCGCTTCATATAGGCCGCGATATACAGCTTGTCGATGCCGCGCTCGCATTCGTCCGCGGCCTGTTCGCGCGTGGAGGACTGGGCGGCCGCTTCTTCGCATAGGGTGTGGTCGGCGGTCGTGAATTCCTCGCCGGTCAGCGCCTTTTGCAGCATCCGGTGCGCCACCAAATCGGGATAGCGGCGGATGGGCGAGGTAAAATGCAGGTAGAACTTGGCCTTCAGGCCGTAGTGGCCGATGCACTCGTCCGCGTAGCGCGCGCGGGCAAGGCTGCGCAGCAGCAGCGTCGGCAGGATGCGCTGCTTGGGGTCGTTTTTCGCGCCGCGCAGCACGGTCTGGAACTGGAAGGTGTCCTCGGGTTTGGAGGGGTCGATGCGATAGCCGAACGGCCGCGCAAAGGCCGCGAACACGCGCAGCTTGTCCGGGTCGGGGTTCTCGTGCACACGGTATACGGTCGGCAGCTCCCTTTTGCACATATATTCCGCAACCGCTTCGTTCGCCGCAAGCATGAATTCCTCAATGAGCTTTTCGCTTTCGCCGCGGTCGCGGTACTGGATATCGGTCGGCTTGCCGGTTTCGTCCACAATGATTTGCGCTTCCGGGATGTCAAGCTCCAAAGCGCCGCGCTCGATGCGCCGCTTGTACAGCGCGTGTGCAAGGTCGTTCATGCGCTCGGCGGTGTCGACGAGGAAGGCATATTCCTCCCGCAGGGCCTTGTCGCCCGCAAGGATTTTGTTTACCTTGTTGTAGGTCATGCGCGCGCCCGACCGGATGACCGATTTGGCAAAGCGCGCCTTGTACCGCCGTCCGTCCTTGTCCACCTCCATCAGCGCGGAGAAGGTCAGGCGGTCAACGCCGGGATTGAGCGAACAGATGCCGTGGCTGAGCGCAAACGGCAGCATCGGCACGACATGGCCGGGGTAATAAACCGATGTGCCGCGCCGGAACGCCTCCATATCGAGCGGCGCGCCGGGCGTGACGTAATGCGACACATCCGCAATGTGCACGCCGAGCAGCAAATGCCCGTTGTCGAGCGGCTCGAGCGACACCGCATCGTCAAAGTCCTTCGCATCGTCGCCGTCAATCGTGAAAATCAGCTTGTCGCGCAGGTCGAGACGGCCTGCAATCGCCGCCGGGTCGACCGTCTGTCCGATTGCGTCCGCCTGCTGCAATACGTCATCGGGAAAGATGTCGTATACGCCGTTTTCATGCAGGATGCCTGCGATGGCGGCTTCCATCGTGCCGTCCTCGCCCAAATCGGCTTCGACCACACCCTGCGGCAGCAGTTTTTCGTCGCCATAGCAGGAAATGGACACCGCGACACGGTCGCCGGGCTGGGCGTCGCCCAGATGATGGCGGTCAACGGCGATTTCCGGATATTTCTTGGAGGACGGCTGCACAAAATAGGCGTTTCCGCGCTGCACCAGCGCGCCGGTCAGCTCCCGGTCGGCGCGGCGCAGCACGCGGATGACCGTACCTTCCTGCCGGCCGCGGTTGTTCTTGCGCTCGGACAGCTTGACGAGCACGCGGTCGCCGTGCCACGCGCCGCCGTTTGCACCGGGCAGGATGAACAGGTCGTCCGGCTTGGCGCCGTCCGCGGGCGCGTCGGGGGCAACAAAGGCAAAGGCGCGCTCGGTGGCAAGATAGGTGCCCGCCACGCAGCCGTAATGCGTGCAGAGCGCAAAGCGGTTTTTCTTGTTTTTCATCACCTGACCGTCCGCAATCAGACGGTCGAGCGCGTCCTTCAGCTCATTCTTTCCGGTCTCGGGCAGGGCGCGGCGCATCTCGTCCATGCGCATGGGCTGCGCCAGTAGGGCAAGCAGTTTGCTTTCCAGCTCGGTTTGTTCCATAAAAAGCCCTCCTTTCTATTCAGTATACCATCATCAAAGGCGGATTAAAAGGAAAATTGGCGTAAGCTCCGGTTTGACGGCAAGCGGGCCGCATGGTACACTAAGAGTAAGCAAAAACCTCCGGAAAGGGGAGTGGCATGATGAAAGCATTGATTACCGGCGCGTCCTCCGGCATCGGGCGCGAAATTGCCCGCCTGCTGTCCGAGCGCGGCTATGAGCTGATTTTGTGTGCGCGGCGGGAGGACCGGCTGCGTGAACTTGCCGCCGAGCTGCCGACCGTGTGCCATATCATCGCGGCGGACGTGTCGGACGCAAAAGAATGCCGCCTGCTGTATGAAGCGGCGCGCGGGGATGACCTTGAGGTGGTCGTCAACAACGCGGGCTTCGGTCTGTTCGGCCCGTTCACCGAAACCGATTTGGACGAAGAGCTGCGTATGATTGACACCAACATCCGCGCGGTGCATATCCTGACCAAGCTGGCGGTGCAGGATTTCCAGAAGCGCGGGCGCGGCTATGTGCTCAATGTCGCGTCGAGCGCGGGCTTTTTGCCGGGGCCGCTTATGGCGACCTATTACGCGACCAAAAACTATGTTTTGCGGCTGACCGAAGCCATCCGTGAGGAGCTGCGGCGCGCGGGCAGCGCCGTGCAGGTGTGCGCGTTGTGCCCCGGACCGGTGGACACCGAGTTTAACAAGGTGGCGGGCGTGCGGTTTGCGCTCGGCGGCCTGACCGCGCAGCGGGTCGCGCGCGAAGCGGTGGACGGTCTGTTCGCGGGCAAGGGCATCGTCGTGCCGGGCGCGGCGATGAAGGCAATGACGCTGGCGCGGCATTTTGCGCCCGACAGTCTGCTCGCGCGCGTGACCTACCACTTTCAGCACAAAAAGGGCGGCGCATGACCGGGCAGGAGATGCGGCGCACGCTGCAAAGCGAATTTGTGCGCACGCTGCGCAAGCCCTTTGTGGACGCAGTCAAAGCATACCGGCTGGTGCAGCCGGGGGATAGCATTGCAGTCTGCATTTCGGGCGGCAAGGATTCCATGCTGCTTGCGCTGCTGATGCAGGATTTGCAGCGCACGGTCGACTTTTCGCTCCGTTTTCTGGCGATGGACCCGGGGTATACGCCGGAGGGCCGCGCGCGGCTGGGAGCCAACGCCGCACACCTCGGCCTGCCGCTCGAAATTTTTGATACCAACGTGCTGCGCATCGCGGGCAACCATGCGGCCGAGCATCCATGCTTTTTGTGCGCGAAAATGCGGCGTGGGCATCTGTATACCGAGGCGCAAAAGCGCGGCTGCAACAAGATTGCGCTCGGTCATCACTATGATGACGCGGTCGAGACCGTACTGATGGGGCTGATTTATGGCGGGCAGGTGCAGGCGATGCTGCCGCGCCTTGCCGCGAAGCATTACGCGGGGATGGAGCTGATTCGTCCGCTGTATCACGTGCGTGAGCGCAACGTACAGGCGTGGGCGGACTTTTGCGGGCTGGATTTTGCTTCGTGCGATTGCCCGGCGAAAACGCTGGAGCGCGACACAAAGCGCGCCGCGGTCAAGGCGCTGATTGCGTCGCTTGCGGCGGAAAATCCGCAGATTGAGGCGAATATCTTAAATGCCGTCAAGAATGTGGATACCGCAAAGCTGCTCGGCTGGCGGGACGAAAGCGGGCGTCACAGCTTTCTGGACCGCCTGTGAAGGAAAAAGAAAAGGGCGCGTTGCAGAAATGAAATCTGCAGCGCGCCCTTTTATGCGCCGTCCAAAGGAGTATGTAGCCGATAGGT
>NZ_CALWUQ010000062.1 GCF_944384695.1 uncultured Agathobaculum sp.
CTGTGATAAAATATGAAATATATCGAGAGAAAGCGTTCGGTTGCTGCATGCAGCAGGATGTGCTCCTGATAGGAGGAATCGTTGTTGCGGATTGTGACGGGGGAATAGGGATGCTCCAATATCGGTTGCCTGTGCTGGCGGTACGAAACATTGAAATTTCAAAACAATTTTATCACGACTTGCTTGACCAGTCGGTGGCGCTGGATCTTGGCCGAAATGTTACCTTTTCCGGTGGGTTTGCGATTCAAGAGGATTTTGATGAACTGGTCGATATTCCTAAATGCACCATTTTGCATCAGTCAAATAACATGGAATTGTATTTTGAGGTGGATGACTTCGACGCTTTTTTGGAAAAGCTCCGCGATTTTTTGGATGTAGAGCTGGTGCATCCGCCCAAAATGTATGAGTGGCATCAGCGGGTGGTGCGGCTCTATGATCCGGACTGGCATATGATTGAGGTCGGGGAATCGATGGAGGTTGTTGCACGACGTTTATTGCGCGAGGGGTATGATGTTCCGCAGACAGCGCAGATGATGCAGTGTCCGGTGGAGTTTGTGGAGCAATGCAGGAAAGGTATGGAGTAGCCTATGTTTGATTTTCAGCCGGAGTTTGTTTGCTGCGGTGACGCCCGCATCGCTTACTATGATGCCGGCCGTGGAAAGCCGCTGATTTTATTGCATGGCAATGGGGAGGACAGCTCCTATTGGAAAGCGCAGATTCCGGAATTTGCGCGCTTTTTCCGCGTGATTGCGGTGGATAGCCGTGGGCACGGCGCGTCGGATGCCGGTACGCGCGGATTATCGTTTGCGCTGATGGCACAGGATTTGAAAACGATTCTGGATACGCTGGGCATCCAAAAGGCATATGTGCTTGGCTTTTCGGATGGTGGTAATCTGGCAATCAAATTTGCGCTGATGTTTCCGGCGTACGTGGATAAGCTGATTTTAAACGGCGCAAATGTGGAGATGTTTGCGGGCATGAAACCGCATTTCCAGTTGCCGGTGTATGCTGCATATGGTGCGCTGCGCGTTTTGGGACGGTTCAACCAGCGGGCGGCGCGCAAGCGTGACGTATTCGGCCTGATGGTATATCCGTATGGCGTTGTGATGGATGATTTGGCAAAGCTGACCATGCCGACGCTGATTATCGTTGGCGAGCACGATATCGTGCGCGACAGCCAGACCAAAGAAATGGCAGCGCACATTCCGCATTGCCGTGTGGAAACTTTCCGTGACGGGGATCATTTCGTTGCGGCAAAGCAGCCGTCCCGCTTTAACCGGACGGTTGTGGAATTTTTATTGGGGAGATAAGGAAAATGCAGTTTATCAAGGCGGGAGATGCCGCAGAAAGCAATATTTTCAACCGGCTGGATGAGAAAAAGCGCGCGCTGATTGCCGGCGGCGCGGATGTGATCAACCTGTCCATCGGCACGCCGGATTTTCAGCCGGATGCACATGTGATGCAGGCGGTCAGCCAGGCGGCGCTCGATCCGGAGCAATATAAGTATTCGCTGACCGAAACACCGGAGCTGATTGCGGCGGTACAGGATTGGTATCACCGCCGGTATGATGTTTCGCTCGAGGCGGACGAGATCATGGCGGTCTGCGGCTCGCAGGAGGGCATTGCGCATGTCGGCTTTGCCTTTGCGGGGCATAATGATTTGATTCTCGCCCCCGACCCGGGGTATCCCATTTTCTCCTTTGGTCCGATGATGACCGGCGCGACGGTCGGCCTGTATCCGCTCCGCGCGGAAAACAACTGGCAGCTGGATTTTGCGGATATTCCGGAGGATATTGCCGAACGCGCCAAGGCAATCGTGGTGTCTTATCCGAATAATCCGACCACTGCGGTGGCGGACCGTGCGTTCTATGAGCGTTTGGTGACTTTTGCGCGGGAGCACAATATCATTGTGCTGCACGATAATGCGTATTCCGACTTGATGCTCAATGGGGAGCAGGGGCTTTCCTTCCTGTCCATCCCGGGTGCGAAAGAGGTCGGCATCGAGTTTAACTCGCTGTCCAAAACCTATAACCTGACCGGCATGCGCGTGTCGTTTGCGCTGGGCAACCGCGAGGTGATTGGACGCTTCCGCGCGTTCCGTTCCCAGATTGACTACGGCATGTTTTATCCGATTCAGGCGGGCGCGGTCGCGGCGCTGACCGGGCCGCAGGATATTGTCCGGAGCAATCGGGAAGGCTATATGGCGCGGCGCGATGCGCTGTGCGGCGGACTGCGCCGCATCGGTTGGGATGTGCCGGACGCACAGGGCACGATGTTCGTTTGGGCGAAGATTCCGGAGCACTTTTCCTCGTCGGTAGATTTTGTGCTTGCGCTGATGGAAAAGACCGGCGTCATCTGTGTGCCGGGCAGCTCGTTCGGCGCGCACGGCGAAGGCTATGTGCGGTTTGCGTTGGTCGTGCCGCCGGAGCGCATGGAGGAAGCCGTGCGGCGCATTGACGAAAGCGGTATTTTGCGCGGGTAAGGGAACCATACGATGAAGATTGCACATATTGCGCTGTATACCAATGATTTGGCACGTGCCCGCGCGTTCTATGAAACCTATTTTGGCGGCGTCGCAGGTGCGTTGTACCATAATCCCAAAACCGGCCTGCAAAGCTACTTCTTGTCGTTTACCGATGGCGCGCGGCTGGAGCTGATGACGCGGCCGCAGCTGAAGTCTGCCGGGGCGGGCATGCATGTCGGTTGGGCGCATCTGGCGTTTCAGACAGCGTCACGTGCGGAAGTGGATGCGCTGACCGCACGGCTGCAGGCGGACGGCTATGCCGTTGTCAGCGGCCCGCGCGTGACGGGGGACGGATATTATGAAAGCTGCGTGCTGGACCCGGATGGGAACACCGTAGAAATCACAGTATAAAAGGAGCAACCATGAAGCTGATCTCTTGGAATGTAAACGGCCTGCGCGCGTGCGTGGGCAAGGGCTTTTTTGATTTTCTTGCGGCGGAGCAGCCGGACATGATGTGCTTGCAGGAGACGAAGCTGCAGCCGGAGCAGGCGCCGCAGGTCGAAGGGTATCATGAATACTGGAACTCGGCGGAGAAAAAGGGCTATTCGGGTGTGGCGCTGTTCAGCAAGAATGAGCCGCAATCCGTGACCTATGGCCTTGGTGTGGACGAGCATGACCACGAAGGCCGCGTCATCACTGCGGATTACGGCGAATTTTATCTGGTGACGGTCTATACGCCCAATTCGCAGGATGAACTCAAGCGACTGGATTACCGCATGCAGTGGGATGATGACTTTCGCGCTTATTTGCAAAAGCTGGATGCCGAAAAGCCGGTCATTGTATGCGGGGATATGAACGTCGCGCATCAGGAAATTGATTTGAAAAACCCCAAGACAAACCGCCGCAATGCAGGCTTTACCGATGAGGAACGCGGTAAAATGACCGAGCTGCTGGATGCCGGGTTTACCGATACGTTCCGTCACTTTTATCCGGATGCAACGGGTATGTATTCGTGGTGGAGCTATCGCTTTAAGGCGCGCGAAAAAAATGCGGGATGGCGCATCGACTATTTTCTGGTGTCCGACCGCTTCATCGAGCGCGTGAAGGATGCGCGTATTTTAAATGATGTATTTGGCTCGGACCATTGTCCGGTACTGCTGGAAATCGAGTAAATTTTCGTATAGGGCAAAGAAAAAACAGACTGCGAAACACTTCGCAGTCTGTTTTTTGCGCTTATTTGCTTATCCGCCCAGCAGACCGCTCAGCGCGATGAGCGCGGGTATGGTAACGGCGGATAGAATGGTGGAAACGGCAACCGCGCGCGTGGAGAACAGATAATCCGTGCCGTATACCTGACCGAACATCGAGCTGGCCATGGCGACCGGCGCGGCGGCGCTGATCAGCATGGTGTTGCGCAAGATGCCGTCCAGCGGCAGCAGCAGGAAAATCGCCAGTGTAATCAGCGGCAGGATGAGCAAACGCAGGGCGGTGACCCAATATACCTGTTTATCCTGAAAGCAGGAACGCAGGTTGCACTGTGCGAGAAACGCACCCAGAACAATCATCGCAACCGGCGTGTTGAGCGACGCCAGATAGGAAACGCAGGTGGCGGGGACTTGCGGCAAATCGAGTGGCGTCAAAAAAAAGACAAGTCCGATGGCCAGCGAGACGGTGCCGGGATTGAGCACAGCGTTCCAGAGCTTTTGCTTCCGTGTGGTATCGCGGTGCAGCTGGGAAACGCCATAGGTCCAAAGCAATACGTTGTTGACCGCGATAAAGGCCGAACCGAGAAACAGGCCATAGGAGTCGTACAGCGCGTCCAGCAGCGGCAGCGCCATAAAGCCGCAGTTGGTGAACACGACGCACATGCGCTTATCCGCAAAATTCTTATGCGGCCCGTTGGTGCGAAACAGCAGATGGCTGACAGCGATAGACAGCCCCATGGCAATCAGGGTGCAGCCCGCGGCAGCCAGCAGGTCGGTGCCGAGCGCGGGGTCGAATTCGCGTTGAAACGAATCAATGATAACGCAGGGCGCGACGATGCGCGTCAGGATGAGCGATAGCTGACCTGCGCCGTCGTTATTCAAGTATTTCAGACGGACGCTCACATAGCCGACGGCCATCAGCAAAAACATAACGATGATCTGTGCGACCAAAATCTCAATATTCTCCAGCAAAATGCATTCCTCCGATCTCCAACTTTATTATCATAAAACAGCCGCGGAGCGTTTGTCAATGCAAAAGGCATGTTTGCTTGTCACCGGGCATAAGATGGGGTGAAAGGGTGGTTGGCTGTGAAAAAAATGATTTGCGCCGCCATACTGGGCGGGATGCTGCTGGTGCAGGCGGCGGCGCTGCCGGAAATGGGGGCGCTCAATGCAAAGTCCGCCGCATTGTATGCGGCAAATGGGCAGGAGCTGTTTGCGTATAATGCCGACGAGCAATTGCAGCCGGCGTCGGTCACCAAGATAATGACGATGCTGCTGACGATGGAGGCACTGGAACGCGGCGAAGTGACGCTGGACACCATGATTACGGGCAGCGAATACGCCTGCTCGATGGGCGGAACACAGGTCTGGCTGGAGCCCGGTGAGCAGATGTCGCTCAACGACATGCTCAAAGCAATTGCGGTAGGCTCGGCAAACGACTGTGCGGTAGCCGTGGCGGAGCATCTGGCCGGCACAGAGGCGGCGTTTGTCGAGCGCATGAACCAGCGCGCCGCAGAGTTGGGATGCACCAATACGCAGTTTATCAATGCCAACGGGCTGGATGGTATGGGACAGAAAACCATGACTTCGGCGCGCGATATTGCGCTGATTTCCTGCGAGCTGCTGCGGCACCCAAAGATTCTGGAATACACCGGTATCTGGATGGACAGCATTCGCGGCGGCAAGTTTTCGCTGGCCAATACCAACAAGATGCTCAAGAGCTATCCGGGTCTGACCGGGCTGAAAACGGGCTATATATCGGAAGCGGGCTTTTGCATTTCGGCCAGCGCCGAGCGGGACGGTCTGAGCCTGGTCGCGGTGGTGATGGCGGCGCCGACCAAAGAAACCCGTATGGCGGATGCCTCGGCGCTGCTCAATTATGGGTTTGCCAATTTCACGGTTTACACGCCGCCCGACGATTTGTTGCAGCCGGTTCCCGTGCAATTGGGAACTGCGGACTTTGTGCAGCCGGTTTTACAGAATGACCAGTCGATTGTGGTGGAAAAGGAAAAAGCAGCGCAGCTGGAAACGCATTTGGAGTTGACCGATGCTTTGCAGGCGCCGATTGCGGAAGGCCAGCAGATTGGGGAGCTGACGGTGACAAGCGGGGGGGAGACCCTGCTGCGTATTCCGGTGACGGCAGCGGAGGAGGTCGGAGCGATAACGATACCCGCGCTGCTGCGCGAATTTCTTGGAAAACTGGCAGGCGGCGGCACAGCGTAATATGGACAAAATGACGGAAAGTTTGCAAATCAGACTTGAGGTTTGGGGCAAACTATGGTACACTAAAAACAACCTCAAAGGTTGGGAGGATATAAACTATGGTAAAACTGATTATTGGCGGCACTGGCTCTGGTAAGACCAAGGAATTGATTGACCAGGTCAACACCGCGGTACAAGAAGAAAAGGGAAGCGTGGTCTGCATTTCGCGCGGCAATAAGTTGACTTTCGATATTTCGCATGATGCGCGCCTGATTGATGCAACCGATTACCCGATCAAGGATTATGCAAGCCTGCTTGGATTCCTGTGCGGCATTCACGCCGGTAACTATGATATTACGCGCGTGTTCATCGACGGCCTGTACAAGATCACTGGTATCAAGGACGTAGCGAAGGCAGAGGAATTCCTCAACATGCTGGATAAATTCTCTGCGCAGCACAGCGTGAACTTTACGGTTTCGCTCAGCGAGGAACCGTCCGCCGCGACCGAGGGTATGAAGCGCTTTTTGTAAGAGATACTTAGCGGCGCGGGTAAGGCAAAGTGATAAAAAGCAGCGATTTTTTCGCTGCTTTTTTCTTTTGTTAAAAGGGAATAATTAACAATGGGACGGGACAAAGTACGATTACAGTCTCATTGCAAAATGTGCATGGTTTGAGAAAAATCACTTTCTGCGCACCTGTTTCCAGCGAAAAATTGTTGGAAATGCACGATGAATGCGGAAAGGACGAAATTTTTTTAGAAATTTCTGATAAAAAGTGTTTCACTTTTTGATAAGGTTAGGTATAATAAAAACGATATGTGGGAGGGGGCAGTTTTGCCTGTTCGGCACAGCTGTGCTCGTAATATCAAATCGGCAATATGGGGGAATGCGGTTGAGTCAAAAAAAGGATCATTGGAGTGTGCTGCGTTACCTGGTTTATGTTAGTCAGGTTGGGTTCACAGTCGTCACACCGCCGGTACTCTGTTGCTTCGGGGCAATCTGGCTCCGGAATCGGTTTGGCTGGGGCAATGGCGTGGTGATTATCGGAATCCTGCTCGGGATAGCGGTTGCAGCCTGCGGACTGCGGGATTTCCTGCGGTTTACCGAGCGAAAAGCCAGAGAAAGCGAAAGAAAGGAGAAGCTGCCGTGACGGGGAAACAAATCGTGCGGGAGGAATCGGCGCGGATGCTGCGCGGCATGGCGCCGCTGACGCTCATCGCCTTCGGTATTTTTGTGTTGGCCGGCTGCGAAGCGTGGCGGGCTGGCCTCAGCTTGCTGCTGGGCGCGTGCTATTCGTTGCTGTTGTTCCGCATGATCGGCAACAATGTTGCCAAAGCCGCCCTGTTCCCACCGGAGCAGGCAACCCGAATTGTGCGGCGCGGCTATTTTTTCCGCTATGTGCTGACCGGCCTTGCGGTGTTTGCGGCGATCAAAGCGCCGTTTATCCACCCGCTGGCCGCGGTTCTGCCGCTCTTCTTTCCCAAAGTAATTTTGCTCTGGTACAATGTAGTTCAGAGGAAAGGAGGTTAGACGGTGAATGTTGAAATAAACGGCCCACAGGTACTGGGGTATTTATTTGGCAATCCGAATCTGCCGATTACGGAAACCATGCGCAACGCATGGATCGTGATGGCGTTTATCCTGTTCCTGTGCATTTTCCTGACCCGGCGCATGGAGAAAATCCCGAAGGGGAAACAGGCGCTGGCAGAAAAGGCTGTCATTATGATTGACAATCTGGTTGACAGCACCATGGGACAGGGATGCCGGGCGTTTTCGCCCTATATCGCAACGCTGCTGATGAGCTCGCTCTTTGGCTCGCTCGCGACGCTGTTCTGGATGCGTCCGGTAACAGCCGACCTGAATACCACGCTCGGCTGGGCGCTGATCACATTCATTCTGATCACGTTCAACAAGATTAAGTACGGCGGTATCGGCGGCTATCTCAAGGGCTTCTTGGAGCCGATTTTTGTCATGGCGCCGCTCAATGTGCTCAGCGAAGTGGCAACGCCGGTTTCCATGTCCTTCCGTCATTTCGGTAATATGGCGGGCGGCCTTGTCATTTCGACGCTGATCATGGGTGCGCTGGAGGTTCTGTCAAATGCGATTCTGGGCTTTTTGCCCGTGCCGCTGCTGCAGATCGGCATACCCGGTGTCCTTTCGCTGTACTTTGACTGTTTTACAGCCTGCATGCAGGCATTCATCTTCAGTATGCTGACCATGGCTTATGTAGGTGATGCGCGCGGCAGCAGCTGATGCACAGCGTACGGCAATCAACAACCGAATCCATTCTCAAATTTTGAACAACAACATTTTCAGGAGGAAAAAAGTATGGATCCCAAAGCATTTGTAGCAGGCATGTCCGCCCTCGGCGCCGGTATGGCGATGATCGCAGGTCTTGGCCCTGGTATCGGTGAAGGTTACACCGCCGGTCAGGCGTGTGCGGCCATCGGCCGTCAGCCGGAAGCGCAGGGCGATATCACCCGTACCATGATTCTCGGTATCGCAATGGCCGAGTCCACCGGTATTTACGCACTGGTTATCGCGCTGATCCTGCTGTTTGCCAACCCGTTCGTCGGCCAGTTCTGATTCAGTTCCGGTTGCAATGGATGAACGGATTCATCTTCCGTTTGGGAAGGAGGTAAAACAGTGTCGGAAGCGATATATCAGGCCTTTGTCAGCATTGGCTGGTGGGAGATCCTGGTGACGATGTGCAACACGCTCATTACGTTTGCCATCATCAAGAAATTCCTGTTTAAGCCGGTGCGCAAGATGCTCGCCGCGCGCGAGGAAGAAGTGCAGGCCATGTACGGCAATGCGGAAAAGGCGCAGACCGAGGCCGAGCAGATGCGCAGCGAATACACCCAGCGTCTGGCCAAGGCCAAGGAGGAAGCCGCCGAGATCGTCGGTTCCGCCACCCGCCGCGCGACTGTGCGCAGCGAGGAGATCCTCAAGGAGTCCTCGCAGCAGGCCGCTGCCATGATGAAGAAGGCCGAGAACACCATCGAGCAGGAGCGCAAGAAGGCGATGAACGAGCTCAAGGACGAGGTCGCCAGCCTTTCTGTCATGATCGCCTCCAAGGTCGTCGAGCGCGACGTCAAGGAAGCCGATCACGAGCGCTTCATCGAAGAGTTCATCGACAAGGTGGGGTGAGCGCAGGTGGCTGATATTGTAAGCGAGCGCTATGCGCTGAGCCTGTACGAGGTAGCGGCGGACGAGAAAAAGGAAAAAGCCTATCTCGACGAGCTGGCCGCTGTCAGTGAGGTATTCCGGCAGCAGCCGGATTTCCTCAAAATGCTCTTGACGCCGTCTATTGCGCTGGAGGACAAGCAGAATGTTCTGCGCAAGGTGTTTGAAGGGCGGATTGAGACCTTTTTGCTCAATTTCCTGATGCTGATTACGGAAAAGGGCCGTGTTGGTCTGATTCATGACATGTATCAGGCGTATAAAGAGCACTATTATTTTGAAAACGGCATCGTGGAGGTGCGCGCGATTACGGCAAAGCCGATGAGCGAAGCACTGACCGAAAAGCTGAAAGCCAAAATGAGCGCCGTAACCGGAAAACAGGTGGTGCTCGAAACGTCGGTGGATGAAAGCATCCTCGGCGGCATTGTCGTAAAACTCGGTAACGAGCAGTTCGACACCAGCCTGCGCACTCGTTTGAACGAGATTGCCGCACGGCTGACCAATACTATCGCGTAAGGAAGTAGGTGACTTTATGGAATTACGCCCCGAAGAGATTAGCAATATTATCAAAGAGCAGATTACGCACTACCAGAGCCAGATCAAGCTGACCGATGTCGGTACGGTTGTCACCGTCGGCGACGGCATCGCGCATGTCCACGGTCTGGAAAACTGTATGTCCGGTGAGCTGCTCGAATTTCCGGGCGGCGTATACGGCATGGCGCAGAACCTGGAAGAGGATCTGGTCGGCGCCGTAATCC
>NZ_CALWUQ010000063.1 GCF_944384695.1 uncultured Agathobaculum sp.
CGAGCCGCCCCAAGGAGCCCAAATACGCCAGAAATAAGAATATTTTGGTCATCGGCGGTTCCGGCTCAGGCAAAACGAGGTTCTATGTCAAGCCCAACCTGCTCCAGTGCCATTCCTCCTATGTAGTCACCGATCCGAAAGGTACGATACAAAGATATTTTCTATATCCAGCGGGACGGCAAAAACGCCAGCATCGTGTCCAGCGCCGGAACTTCCAAGGTGCGAAAGAGCTTGCAGCAGGTATTTGAAGAACTGGACGCGCCGGAATTTATCTTCATTGACCGTGGTTACATTGTCAATATCATTCAGATTATGAAAATCAATGACGGCATTGCCATATTGAAAAATGGCGAACAGTTACCGATTAGCCGTTCTCATTTACAGGAAGTCAAGCGGCAGATCAATCAGTTTTGGGGGGGGCGCATATATGATGGATTGGATACAAATTCTCTCTTATCTTTTCACAAACGAGCTGCGTCTGGTTTTGGGGCTTTATCTCGTTGCAAAGTTGACAGACTTTCCTTTGGAACGGAAAGCATTATTGCTGGCGGGCGTTGGCGGATGCCTTGTTACTGCCCTGCAAGCAATATCACTGCCTTTTATCGGCGTGATAGCCGTTGAAGTTTTGGTTATCGTAGCCGTTGCATGGTACTATTTGCGGGCAAAAGTAAACCTTTGTCTGTACCTTGCTATCTTCTATGAAATCGGCGTAGGACTATGGGATTTTCTCCTGCAAGCCGGGTTGGGTATTTTGTTTCAGTCAGACCGCTTTGTTGACCCGCAAGCCCCGGAACATTTAGCCGGGATTTGGTTGGTTCGGTTGATTATGTCGGCGATTGCTGTACTTCTGGCAAAACAAAAGGGAAAATCCCCTCTGTCTATGCGGTTGGCTTCTGTCGTGGTTATGCTGGGGATGTTCGGAGCAATCACACTTTCCGAACAGACAATCCTGCCGTTAAGCGACGATCAAACCGGCACATGGATTATTCTTTCGATGGTGCTGCTGTTCTCTGTGCTATTCTATCGTTTGAGCCGCCAGCGGGAAATGGAGTTAGAAATTGCACAGTTGAAGCAGGATCAGGCCAAAATACTGGAACGGGATTATCAAGCGTTGCGTCGCACCTATGAGGGTAACGCCAAGCTATATCACGATTTGCACAATCATATTGAGGCAATTTATCAATGCCTTACACAAGGGGATGTTGGGGAAGCTATACGCTACAGCGAGGGCTTGCGAACTCCTGTCCGGGAAATTTCGCAAACGGTCTGGACGGGCGACAAGGCCATTGATTACCTAAGCTGACGCCCCGGATGCTCAACGAGCGCATCGAGAAGATCGAGGTATTCAACGCCGAGAAGGTAGACGGAGTGTGGGAGCAGCGGCTCCGTATCCACTACAACTGCGTGGGTGCCATCGAGATCCCCGACCTCATCCCGCTGCCCGCCCCGGAGGTGTCCGTAAACACAAGAAAGGGCGTAGTCGTCAACTACGCCCCATCCACCATCGCCGGATGAAAACAACAAAAAAGACGAGTGTTCTTACAGCGTTTCAAATGCTATAAGAACACTCGCCATGGTCGAGGTGACAGGATTTGAACCTGCGGCCTCTTCGTCCCGAACGAAGCGCTCTACCAAGCTGAGCCACACCTCGGATTCGCTGTCACTTTTCACTCAATCGTGACAGCTTTTATATTATATCGCGTAGTTCCTTTTCTGTCAACACCTTTTTTCGATTTTTTCAGATTTTTTCCACGAGCGCCGTAATCAGCCGTCTAAAGTCCGTTCCACGCCGCGCGGCAATCTCGTTGACCTCCGCTCCAGAAAGCGGCTGCATCAAAACCCCGGCTGCCATATTGGTGATCATCGCCACGGCCACCACCGGCAAGCCGCAGTGCGCTGCTGCAATGACTTCAAATACCGTGGACATCCCGACCGCATCCGCGCCCAGCAAGCGGAATGCACGAATTTCCGCCGGTGTCTCAAACTGCGGCCCGTTGACACCGCAGTACACACCGCGGCGCAGCGCCAAACCGCAGGCATCCGCCGCCGCCTGCGCCTTATCCCGCAGCGCGGGCGCATAGGCAAAGGTCATGTCCGGAAAGCGCGTGCCAAGCTGGTCGTCATTTGGTCCGGTGAGCGGGCTTTTGCCTGTCATGTTAATATGATCCTCTATCAGCATGAAATCGCCAACCGAAAAGCCGGTGTTGATGCCGCCGGATGCATTGGTCAGGATAAGCGCCTGTACCCCCAGCGCGCGCATCACATATACCGGATAAGCAATTTCATCCGGCGCGTAGCCTTCATAGCCGTGCAGCCGCCCCTGCATACAGATAACACGCCTGCCCGCCAGCAGGCCGCAGACCAACCGTCCCGCGTGGTCGGGTGCAGTCGAAATCCGAAAGTGCGGGATTTCCGCATAAGCGATGGCGACCGCATCCTGTAACTGCTCCGCCAGCGGCCCCAGTCCGGAACCCAGCACCAGACCGACCTCCGGCAGGAAGGACAGCCGGGTGCGCAGATAAGCAGCAGACTCCTCCACTTGCTTTTTGGTAAACATATTTTCTCTCCCCTCTTACAGCCGACGGATAATCTCGTCCGTGCAGCGTTGGGTCTCCGCCTTCACCCGCTCAATATCAATCGTAGTATAGGCGCCATCCCGGTAGAGCACTTCACCGTCCACCATGGTCAGCTTGACATCCGCACCCTGCGCCGCATAAACCACATTGCAGGCGGCATCGGTCATGGGCGTAAACTGCGGGGTGTCCGTATCCAGCACGCACAAATCAGCGCGGCAGCCGACGCGCAGCAGACCGCTGTCCTCTCTGCCCTGCGACAAGGCGCCCGCGCGCGTTGCCGCGTACAGCGCCTGCGCCGGTGTAATCAGCGTCGAGTCGCGGTAATATCCTTTATATACCACGCCGAACAGATACAGATCCTGCAAGATATTCAGGTTGTTATTGGATGCCGCGCCGTCCGTACCGAGCGCGACATTGATACCCATTTCGAGCATCTTCGGGATATTCGCATAGCCGGACGCCAGCTTCAGATTGCTCGCCGGACAGCATGCAACCGTCACACCATGCGAACGGAGGATTTCAAAGTCCTCCCCTTCCAGCCAGACGCAGTGCGCTGCCGTTGTCGGCACATCAAACACGCCGCGCGCCTGCATATACGCCGCAGGCGTCATGCCGTGACGCTGCTTGCACTCCTCATGCTCCGCCTGCGTCTCCGACAGGTGGATATGCATACGCGCACCGCACGCCTTTGCCTGCGCCGCGACTGCCTCCACCACCTTGGGTGTGGATGTATACTCACCATGGATGCACAAATCGCTTATCAGGCGTCCTTCTCCCGCTCCATTCCACTCATGCAGCAAACGCAGGTTATCCTGATACGCCGCCGTCTGCTCATAAGTGCTGTCGTCAAACACCGTCAGCCCGCGGCTGAGATTGCACTTGATTTTGCTCTCCAGAATGGCCTTTGTCATGCCATCCATGAAAAAGTACATATCGGTAAACGACACCGTACCGCTTGCCAGCATTTCCGCAATAGCAAGCTGGGTCGCGTAATAAACCGCCTCATCGCTCAGCTGGTCCTCAAACGGAAATACCCGCTCGTTGAGCCAGCGCTGCAGCGGCAGGTTCTCCGCATAACCGCGCAGCAGCGTCATCGGCGCGTGACTGTGCACATTGAAAAAGCCCGGCAGCAGCAGACGATGGCGGCCGTCATAGCGTTCGCCGTAATCCTCCTGCGGCTCCGCATCTCCTATGTAAGCGATACGCCCGTCCCGCACGCCTACGTATTGGCCGCGCTTGAGGGCAAAGTTCTCGTCCAAAAGGTCAATATTGCAGAATAACATTTGTCTCTCCTTTTCTTTCTATGGGGTTCATGCAGTCTCTTTTTATTGCGGAGGGATTTCCCCAAGTTACGTTCATCGGCACGGCATAGGTGGAAAAGCGCACGCCAAGCTCGGTGTTAAAATGGTCGATGGATTTCATCAGGCCGATGCAGCCCACCTGAAACAAATCGTCCGGCGATTCCCCGCGGCCCTGAAACCGCTGAATCACCGACAGCACCAGCCGCAGGTTGCCCCGAACCAGCTCATCCCGTGCCTGCTTGTCGCCTTTGCCGGCGCGCACCAGCAATTCATCCGTTTTGGCCGCCGAAAGGACCGGCAGCCCCGATGTATTCACCCCGCAAATCTCTACTTTGGTTTGCATGGAAAAGTCCCTCCCGTCCTGCGCACCCGATGTGCGTCTATCAGGATTTTCCCCTGCGCGCGGGCCGAATATACCGACGAAATATTTTGCCGAACGCCATGCTTCGACACACTTTTTCCCATTTGTGTGCTTTAGGGCGCGTCTTACAGCAAATGATAATGCGGGATGATATCCTCGAATGTGCCGTCCTTCATGCGGAAGCCGCCCGGAATGACACCCAGCTGCTGAAAACCCAGTTTCTTGTACAGCCGCAGCGCAGGCGCGTTGGTCTTGACCACAGCATTGAACTGCAAAATGCCAAATCCCAGCTCTTTCGCCTTGCTCATGCAGTGCAGCACGAGTTTCTCTCCGATATGCTGTCCGCGCAGGCTGCCCTTGACCGCGTAGCTTGCGTTACAGATATGGCCGCAGCGGCCGACATTGTTCGGGTGCAGGATATACAGTCCGACCATTTCGCCGCTTTCCGCATCATATGCAATCCCTGTAAAGGACTGCGCAGAAAAGAAGGCATGGCCGCTTTGCGCATCCAGCAGCTCGGTCTGCGGGAAGGCGACACCGTCCTCCACGACCTCGTTCCAAACCGCAGCAGCATCCTGCGCATCCTGCCTCTCATATTGTCTGATTTCCACCTGCATGGCACACACGCTCCCACTCGATTTTGCGGTTCTATTGTACCGCATTTTATCCGTGCATGCAAGCGCCGCAGCCTATGCAAAGTTTTTCAGAATGTCCTTGCGCATGCGCGCAATGATGCGCTTTTCCAGCCGGGATATGTAGCTTTGCGAAATGCCCAGCAACTCCGCGACCTCTTTCTGCGTCATGGATTCAGGAAACCCCAAACCAAAGCGCAGCGAGATGATTTGCCGTTCGCGTGCAGGCAGACGCTCAAGCGCGTGATGCACCAGCATACGGTCCACATCGTCCTCAATCGGACGCATGACGCTGTCCGGCTCGGTACCGAGGATGTCGCTGAGCAACAGCTCGTTTCCGTCCCAGTCCGAGGACAGCGGCTCGTCAAACGAGACCTCGGTGCGCCGTCCTGCCAGCTTGCGCAGATGCATCAAAATCTCATTTTCGATGCAGCGCGAAGCGTAGGTCGCGAGCTTCACATTTTTATCACTGCGATAGGTGCCGACCGCTTTAATCAGTCCAATCGTGCCAATTGAAATCAGGTCCTCCGTGCTGACCGCCGCGGATTCAAATTTGCGCGCGAGAAACACCACCAGCCGCAGATTGTGCTCAATCAGCTTGTTGCGCGCCTGCTCATCCCCCGCCTGACAGGCCTCGACCGCTGCCTGCTCCTCCTCAGGCGACAGCGGCGGCGGCAGCACCTCGCTGCCGCCGATGTAATAAACCGCGCGCTGTTTCCGCAAACGCGCAAACATCTTAAAAATCCATTTGAGTATCATATGTTCTCTTCCTTTCAAACCCCAATCAGCCCATCATATGCTCCCTGTCCAATGCCGTCCGGTCCCACGGCGCATACACAGTCGAGCGCCGTACCGTTTGCGCGCTGCACGCCGTCCGGTCGGAAGTACAGCAGCAGCCCGCTCTCCACACCGACCGCCCGGTACGGCAGCACCCCGAACCGGCTTGCCGTTTCCGGCGGCAGCGCTGCCAGACAAGCGGCGGCATCCGTTGTTTCCGCCCACGCCCGTCGTACTTGTTCGCTCAGCAGGCGGCATGCCGCCTCCCGCCCCAGTACCAGCACCGGACGGCCGGATATCGGTTCGGCAAGGCTATTCCCTGTGTCGTGCAGCAGGCGCACTTCGCACGCGCGGCCTTCAAAGCGGATGGTCAGGCGTTCCACCTCGCGGCGCAACGGGCCATGCAGCGCGTCGCCGCGCAGCAAAATTCCGCTGAGCGCATACCCGGCGGCGGCAGCAAGCAGCAGCACGCGAAACGGAACGGCAATGTAGTATCCCGCGCCGAACAGCAGCTTTCGACCGGTCGCTGCGCCAAGCGCAGTCGCCAGACCTGCGAAGGATGCCGCGACCACAAAATACAGCGCGCACACCCGCCCGAAAGCAGGCTTCCCTCCGAACGCCGCGGCGCACAGACCGATGCCTGCAAACACGCGCAGCGGCAGCGCAGCTAACAGCGGCACGGTCGCCGCCAGCACCGCATACCCACCGCCCAGCGCGGCCGCGGTCAGCCATCGGATGCGTCCGATGCGTACACCGCCCAGCGCCGCCGCAGCCAGCAATGTTGCGCCATCCATCAGCGCGTTGATTGCGAACAGCACATCCAGATATACAACCATAGACCACCTCCGCTGACCTTCATCTTATCACAATACGCGCACAATATTTGCCGAATGCGCACCACGCCGCACACAAAAAAAGGCCGCACATCGGTTTGGTCCGATATGCAGCCTTTGATAAGCCGTATTTAGTTTTTGAGGCTCTGGATGGGGGCCGGAATGCGGCCGCCGCGATGAATGAACTTCGCCGGCGAACCGGTTGCAATCGGCATGATGGGAGCAGAGCCCAGCAAGCCGCCAAATTCGACCATATCGCCCACCTTTTTGCCGATAGCGGGAATCACACGCACCGCCGTCGTTTTGGAGTTGACCACGCCGATGGCGATTTCGTCTGCAATCAGACCGGAGATGACCTCTGCCGTGGTGTCGCCCGGCACCGCAACCATGTCGATACCGACCGAGCAGACCGCAGTCATCGCTTCGAGCTTCTCGAGCGTCAGCGCACCGGAAGATGCCGCTGCAATCATACCCTCATCCTCGGAGACCGGAATGAACGCGCCCGACAAGCCGCCGACCGACGAGGACGCCATGACGCCGCCCTTCTTGACCGCGTCATTGAGCATGGCGAGAATGGCAGTCGTACCGCAGCCGCCGCAGACCTCCAGACCGACTTCCTCAAGGATGCGTGCGACCGAGTCGCCAATCGCCGGGGTCGGCGCAAGCGACAGGTCGACGATACCGAAAGGCACACCCAGACGCTCGCTGGCAATCGCGCCAACGAGCTGACCCATGCGCGTAATCTTGAACGCGGTCTTTTTGATGACCTCAGCCACCTCGTTAATCGAGCAGTCTCCCGCGCGACGAATGGCCGACTGCACCACGCCCGGACCGGATACGCCGACATTGATAACCGTTTCCGGCTCACCGATGCCGTGGAACGCGCCCGCCATAAACGGGTTATCATCCACCGCGTTGGCAAATACAACGAGCTTGGAGCAGCCCATCGAATCGTTGTCCTTTGTCAGTTCAGCCGTCTGCTTGATGATGCGGCCCATCAGGCCGATGGCGTCCAGATTGACGCCCGCCTTGGTGGACGCGACATTGACCGACGAGCAGACCAAATTGGTCTCGGCCAATGCTTCCGGGATGGAGTGAATCAGGATTTCGTCGCCCTTGGCAAAGCCCTTCTGCACCAGCGCGGAAAAACCGCCGACAAAGTTGACACCCGTCGCACTCGCCGCGCGGTCCAGCGCCTTGGCAAGCGGCACATAGCTGTTCGCAGTCGTCACCGCGCCAATCATGGCAATCGGTGTGACCGAAATCCGCTTGTTGATGATCGGGATACCCAGCTCCCGCTCGATTTGTTCGCCCGTGGAAACCAGCTTTTCCGCGCGGCGGGTGATCTTGTCATACACCTTATCCGCCAGCACATTGATATCATCGCTGGCCAAATCGCGCAGCGAAATACCCATGGTGATGGTACGGATATCAAGGTGTTCCTCCTCGATCATCTTGATGGTTTCCAGAATGTCCTTGGTATTGATCATTGACATCGGCGGCACCTCAAATCTTGTGCATCGCGTCGAAGATATCCTCGTGCATGGTGTGAATCTTCATGCCGAGTGCTTCGCCGTCCTTGTCGAGAATATCAGCCAGCTGGGTGAAATCCACCGTGCACTTGTCGATATTGACCAGCATGACCATGGCGAACATATCCTCCATGACATTCTGCGAAATATCCACGATGTTGACCTCATGCTTGTACAGGGTCTCGGAAATTCTGGCAATGATGCCGGTGCGGTCCTTACCGACCACCGTGATGACTGCGCGCATACTTTTTTCCTCCGATTTATATTTATTTTTTTGAATAACAAACTGTCAGCCGGCCTTTTACCGGAATACCGGCGGCGCGGATGATTGCATCTGCTCCTGCCCCGCCTCGACAATGGTATTGATGATGCTGTTGGACACCAGAAAACCCTTTTCGGTCAGGTACCAGCGGGTTCCCTGATGCGCGACCAGTTCCTGCCCCATCAGGCTGCGGAACGCTTCTTCATAGGGTGTGGAGTCGATATTATAGCGTTTCTCCAAATCAATGAAATCCACGCCTTCCGCCGTGCGCAAGCGCACCATCAGGTATTCGCCCTGCCGCTGGAAGGTCGGCACCTCATCCTCATCCCGCAGGATATCCTCGCCGTTTATGTATGCCTTGATATCCCTTGCAAACTCGAACCGGCGACCGTTCATGAACGAATGTGCCCCCGGCCCGAGGCCGAGATACTCGGACAAATCCCAATATTTATAATTGTGCCGCGAGCGATAGCCCGGTTTTGCAAAATTCGAGATTTCATAATGCTCAAACCCGTTCTTTCGCAGCAGCTCGCACATGGCAAGATAGGTGTCCGCCTGCGCGTCGTCATCCGGCAAAACAGGGTTCTCACGCCCCATCGGGGTGGCCGGCTCGAGCTTTAAGCCGTAGCACGACAGGTGCTTGGGGCCCAGTGCCAGACACTGCTCGACCGAGTCAAGGAATTTTTCCTGCGTCTGACCCGGCAGGCCGTACATCAAATCAAGGCTGATGTTATCAAAGCCCTTCTCCCGCGCCAAATCCACCGCAGCTTTGGCCTGCTCGAACGTATGGATACGCCCAATGCGCTTGAGCTCATCCTCCTGCGCAGACTGCACGCCGAAGGACAGACGGTTGACGCCGTGTTTTTTCATCGCATCAAGCACTTTTTTATCCGTGCTCTCCGGATTGCACTCGACCGTGATTTCCGCATCGTCCGCCAGCGGGAATTTATTGCGCACCTCCTGCAAAATGCGGCCGAGGTATTTCGGCCCCAGACAGGTCGGCGTGCCGCCGCCAACATACACGGTATCCACCGTGTAACCGCTGCACGTCCTTCCGTATTCCCGGATATGCGTCAGCAGCGCAGAAACATAGCTTTTCATCAAGTCCGCATCGGTCACGGAATAAAAATCGCAGTAGGCGCACTTTTTCACGCAAAACGGAATGTGCAGGTACAGCCCCAAAGGCCGATTGTTATAACTGAACTTGCTCATGATTCCAAAAACAGCATCAAAACCGCCATGAACGCTTCGGTCGGAATCTGCACCGTGCCGAGC
>NZ_CALWUQ010000064.1 GCF_944384695.1 uncultured Agathobaculum sp.
ACAGGCAATTGCGGCGGCCGACTTCGGTCGCCACCTGACGGATGGCTTCGAGGAACGGCTGGGATTCGATATCGCCGGTCGTGCCGCCGATTTCGGTGATGACAACATCCGCCGAGGTCTTTTTGCCGACCGAGTAGATAAACGACTTGATTTCGTTGGTGATGTGCGGGATAACCTGCACGGTTTCGCCCAGATACTCGCCCGCGCGCTCCTTGTTCAGGACGTTCCAGTACACCTTACCGGTGGTCAGGTTGGAGAACTTATTGAGGTCCTCGTCGATGAAGCGCTCGTAGTGGCCGAGGTCGAGGTCGGTTTCCGCGCCGTCGTCGGTGACGAACACCTCGCCGTGCTGGAACGGGCTCATCGTGCCGGGGTCGACATTGATATACGGATCCAGCTTCTGCGCGGCAACTTTCAGGCCGCGGCTCTTGAGCAGGCGGCCGAGCGATGCGGCCGTGATGCCCTTGCCCAGACCGGAGACAACGCCGCCGGTCACAAAGATATATTTTGTCATAACTCGATTTCCCCCTTAAATACGGTCGTTGCCGCGCCCGTCATGAACACGGTCTGGTCGGTGTAGCGCACGGTTAAATCGCCGCCGCGCAGATGTACAGTGATATCCTCGCCTTTTGTTGCGCGTCCGGTCAGCACTGCGGCCACGCCCACCGCGCATGCGCCTGTGCCGCAGGCCCAGGTTTCGCCCGAGCCGCGCTCCCACACGCGCATTTTCAGAGTGCCGTCCGGCAGGACGTTCACAAACTCGGTGTTGACGCGCTCCGGAAACAGTATATGGTGCTCGAATTTGGGGCCGATTCGTTCAAGGTCCAGCCCGTCGATATCCTCTTCGAGGAAAATAACACAGTGCGGGTTGCCCATGGAGACGCAGGTCATGTGGTACACCTTTTCGTCCACCACGATGGGCGCGCCGATAACCGTATCGCCTTCGAAGTCAACCGGAATGTCGGCAGACTTGAGAATAGCCGCCCCCATATCCACGCGGGCGGATACCATTTTGCCATCCTCGACGGTCAGCTCGAGCGTTTTGACGCCCGAAAGTGTGTCGACCGTGATGGTAGTGCGTCCGTCTGTCATGCCGTTGTCGTACAGGTACTTGCCGACACAGCGGATACCGTTGCCGCACATTTTGCCCTCCGACCCGTCGGCGTTGAAAATGCGCATCTGCGCATCCGCCTTGTCCGAAGGGGAAATCAGGATGATGCCGTCGCCGCCGATGCCGAAGTGCGGCTCGCTCAGCCGGACGGAGAGCGACGAAGGATCGGGTACCGTCTGGTCAAAACAGTTGAAATAAATGTAATTGTTGCCGCAGCCGTGCATCTTGGTGAAGGACAGCTTCAAGCGGGCTCCCTCCTTGATAAAACAAAAATGATATATGAGCAGGCCACTTAGCAAGCCGTTGCCCATATATCATTTAGTATATCATAATCCGCCGGGAATTTCTCTATTCATTTCAAAAAAAGGGGAAAAAATTTGTCGCAGCGCGACGGATGCTTTGAGCGGTATCGCACAAAAGCGGGTCATTCCGGCATGCCGCCGGAGATGATATGTTCCGCGATTTCGCGTTTGGTACGCCGCTGATTCATGGCCTGTTGTTCGATATAGGCGTGCGCTTCGGGTTCGCTCATTGAGCAGCATTCAATCAGCAGGCACTTGGCGCGGTCGACCAGACGGATATCCTCGATGCGCTGCTGCAAACGGCGGTTTTCTTTGCGCAGGCCGGTCAGGCGGGAGCGCGCGGCGCGCGTCATGCGCAGCGCCTGTAAAAACAAAACGCGCGAGAGCGGCTTTGGGATGACAAACACACCGTCGTCCTCTACTTTTTCGGCAACGCTGTCTGCCACCTCTGCTTTTGCCAGCAGAATCACACCGGCAAGTGTGTCGCAGGCGGCGGTCTGCGCCAGCTCGTGGCCGAACTCGTCCGGCAGCGGCGTGTTGATTAAAACCAAGTCAAAGTCGCCGTCCACCAGTGCGCGGCGGGCTTCCGAGCCGGAGGAAACCGCAACGGTTTGGGCCTGCACACCGCAGGAGGTGAGAAATTGTGTCAGCATAGCATGGGATTTTTGCGTGGCGGAAACGATAATGATGCGTTCCAAGCAGCGTTTCCCTCCTTTCGGGTAAGGATGGGAGTAAAATCAGTAGCGCTCGAAGTACAGCGCGCGCTCAGCGGAAAAACGGTCGTCCGCCAGCGCGATGCGGTCATGCTCGACCTGCTTGGCGGCGAAAAACGCTTCGCGTGTTTTCAACGGCAGGTGACGGGCGATGAAGGGGCTGTCCTGTGCGCAGCGGATGGCTTCGCACAGCGTGCCCGGCAGCGCCTGATATTGCGCGCGCACCGCGTCGGAAGCGGTAAACAGGTTTTCGTTGCAGGCGGGGGCAAGGGACAACTGCTGTTCAATGCCGTCCAGACCCGCATGGATGAGCAGCGCAAAAACGATATAAGGATTGATGCAGCCGTCGAACGAGCGCACCTTCATGCGGTTGGCCAGCTTGCCGTTTGCCAGCGGCACGGCAATCAGCGGCGCGCGGTTCTGATGCGACCAAGTGATATACTTAGGCGCTTCGAACTCACCCAGCCGTTGGAATGAGTTGGTCAGCGGGTTGCCGAACACGGTCATTTCCGCCGCATGCTGCAAAATACCCGCAACAAAGCTGCGGCCATCTGCGCTTTGGTCAAAGCCCGGATGAAACAGGTTCTGACCGTCCCGCATGATGGAAATAGACAGATGCAGGCCGCTGCCGGGAATACTGGGCAGGGGCTTGGGCAGGAACGAAGCGTACAGGCCGCTCGACGCGGCCATGGACTTGACCACCCATTTGAAGGTAACGAAATTGTCCGCCGCTTCGAGCGCCTCCGCATAGCGGAAGTCGATTTCATGCTGTCCGGGACCTTGCTCGTGGTGCGAGGATTCCGGCTGGATGCTCATTTCCTCGAGCGTCAGGCAGATTTGGCGGCGCACATTTTCCGCCTTATCCAGTGGGGCAACATCGAAATATTCGCCGTGGTCATGCGGAATGATGGTGGGATGCCCGTTTTCATCCAGCTCAAACAGGTAAAATTCGCTTGCCGTTCCCATCGTGATGGAATAGCCCGACTGACGGGCGCGGCGGCCTGCCTCACGGAGCAAACGGCGGCCGTCGCCCTCGAAGGGCGTGCCGTCGGGATACCGGATATCGCAGTAGAAACGCACCACGCGCCCCTGTGCGGGCCGCCACGGCAGCACGGACAGCGTTGCCGGGTCGGGGAACAGCAGCAGGTCGGAGGCGTCCACGTTGAGAAAGCCGCGCAGCGAGGATGCATTGAAGTGGATGCCGTGTTCAAACGCACGGGTCAGCTCAGTTGGCATGATGGCAATATTTTTCTGGTTGCCGAAGATGTCGCAAAAGGCCAGACGGATGAATTTAACGTCATTCTCCTCTATAAATTGTATGACTTCGTGCATGGTGGTATCCATAAGAGCCGCGCTCCTCTCTGATGATTTGAAGGAATAGATTGCCGTTTGCGATTAGCTTTCGTAGGTGTAAAGCTGGTGGTAGCCGGCCTCCGGATTGGGGGACAGCACATAATATTGCTGCGCCAGCAGCGCGGCAGCATCGCCGCCAAAGTAGCGGCAGTAGTCTTCGATATACGGCGCGATGCCGTCCAAATCCGCCTGAGACGCCGGGCTGACCAGCACCTGACGCGGCAGACCGGCCGGGGCTTTATCACATCTTAACACAATTTTGCCGCCGTGCATACCGGTACCGCAGAAATTTCCTGCGGGATAAGCGCCGTCCTGTCCTCGGCCCAGTACCAGAATCAGGCCGCCGGCCTGATATTCGCCGAGGAACGAGCCGGCTTTGCCGCCGATGACGATGACGGGGAAGTGCTGCTCATAGGCCTTCATATGAATGCCGCCGCGGTAGCCGCAGTCGCCTTCGATGAAGATGCGGCCGCCGCGCATGCCGTAGCCGCAGGCGTCGCCCACGTTGCCGTGGATGATGATATCGCCTTTGTTCATGGTGTCGCCGACGGCCTCCTGCGCGTTGCCGAACACTTCGATGGTCGAGCCGCTCAGGTACTGGCCGAGACCGTTGCCGGGCGTGCCGTGGATGGTGATGGTATGGTCCGACGAGCCGCAGCCGATGTACCGCTGGCCGATTACGTTTTCCACCGTGATGTCGGTGTCGTCAATCGCGCGAATCTGTTCATTGAGCTGCTGATAATAGGTAAGGTTTGCCTGTACGGTGGTCATCAGTGTGCGCCTCCTAACTTTTTCGCGCGTTCAGCGCGGGAGAATGCCATCAGCTGCGGCTTTTCACGGATGAGGTCAAAGTCGATGGTGTCCAGCGGGGTGCGCTCGCGGATGAGCGAGGTGTAGATGCCCGCGCGGTCCACGTCGCCAATCATGATAAAGCCGACCAGATGATTGTCCCGGGTCACCAGCAGCTTGTAGTGTTCGTCATCCTGCTCCAGATAAGTTTCACCGTCATAAGAGCCGGCAGTAATCATATGCAGGCCCATAAAACCGGATGCGTTCATGGGGATGGCCTTGTCAAAGGACGTGTTGCTGCCCGCCATGTTGCGGCCCGCAGCCTCGCCCTGCATGTAGGCGTTGGGCAGGATGGCGAGAATGCGGTCGGTGTTCGCGGCGATATCGTGCGATACCGTGCAGTCGCCCGCCGCGTAAATGTCCAGCACGGTGGTGGCGGAGTGGTCGTCGGTCAGGATGCCGCGGTTCACTTCGCAGCCTGCGTCCGCGGCAAGCTCGGTGTTCGGCCGCACGCCGACCGCGATAACCAGCACGTCAAAGTCGAGCGTGCCGCCGCTTTGCAGGGTAGCGGTGTTGCCGTCAAAGCGCGCGACGCTGTCCCCGAGGATGAAGTGTACGCCCTTGCCTTCGATGTGCTTCTGGATGATGGCGGCAGGCACTTCGGCCAGCACGTTGGGCAGGATGCGGGGCGCAAGGTCGATGACGGTCAGCTCGCCCACGCGCTGATAGATGCCCTCGGCGCACTTCAGGCCAATCAGGCCCGCGCCAATGATGAGCACGCGCTTGTCGTTACCCTCGCCCAGCATGTTGTTCAGCCGCTTGGCGTCGTCCAGCGTCATAAAGCTGGTTTTGTTCTGCACGGTGTCCAGACCCTCCATGGGCGGGACGAACGGACGCGAGCCGGTGCAGATGCACAGTTTGTCGTAGGAAACGGTTTCGCCGCCTTCAAGCAGCACGGTCTTTGCCGCAGCGTCGATTTTGGTCACCGTGCGGCCGAGCATGGTTTTCACGCCGTTTTTCTCATAAAAATCAGCCGGACGGTAGTGCAGCATCTTGTCCTCGGTCGTTTTGCCGAGCAGCAGATAGGAGATGAGCGGGCGGCCGTACACCGGATAAATTTCATCCGAGATGACCGTGATGGGGCCGGTGGGGTCGACGGCGCGGATGCCCTCAATCGTACCGACCGCAGCGGTGCCGTTGCCAATAATCACGTAATTCATGCGTTTCACCTCTCCTCGTACACAATGGCCTTGTTCGGGCAGCCCTGTACGCACATAGGCTGGCCGAATTCGTTCTTGGCGCACAGCTCGCACTTCTGGATAGCGCCCTCATTAGAGGTCGACAGCGCGCCGTACGGACAGGACAGGATGCAGGTATAGCAGCCAACGCACTTGTCCGAGTCGATTTGCACTGCGCCGTCCACGATGGTCAGCGCACCGGAAATGCAGCCCTTGACGCACAGCGGGTCGGTGCAGTGGCGGCAGGAAACCGCAAAGGAAATGTTGTTGCGCTCCTCGATGCGGATGCGGGGCGCAATCTTGTGGTCTTTGAGCGCCTTGACCATCGAGGATTTGCCGGAGTTGGCAAAGGCGCAGTAATATTCGCACAAATGGCAGCCGAGGCACCATTTTTCGTTGACATAAACCCGTTTCATTGTTGCTTTCCTCCTTATTCGCCCGCGTGCTTGATGCCGAGGATATCAAGCTCCTTCTGGGTCAGACCCAGACCGCGCAGCATCAGTCGGTTGCCGCGCAGCGCTTCAATCGAGTTGATGCCCATGCCGCCCATCATTTCCTTGAGTTCGTGGTCCCATGCGGTGACCAGATTGATGAGACGCTGGGAGCCGATATCGGGGTTGAGGCGCTTGACCAGTTCGGGGCGCTGGGTCGCAATGCCCCAGTTGCACTTGCCGGTCTGGCAGGAGCGGCACAGGTGGCAGCCGAGCGCGAGCAGGGCGGAGGTGGCAATGTAGCAGGCGTCCGCGCCGAGCGCGATGGCTTTCAAAAGGTCGGCCGAGTTGCGAATCGAGCCGCCGACGACCACGGAAACCTGGTCGCGGATGCCCTCGTCGCGCAGCCGCTGGTCGACTGCGGCAAGCGCCAGTTCAATCGGGATGCCGACATTGTCGCGGATGCGGGTAGGGGCCGCGCCCGTGCCGCCGCGGTAGCCGTCGATGCAGATGACGTCCGCACCGGAACGGGCAATACCGGATGCAATCGCCGCGACATTATGCACGGCTGCAATTTTGACCATGACCGGCTTTTTGTACTCGGTCGCTTCCTTGAGCGAGAACACGAGTTGCCGCAGGTCCTCAATCGAGTAGATATCGTGGTGCGGGGCGGGGGAGATGGCGTCCGTGCCTTCCGGAATCATACGGGTCTTGGAGATGTCCGGACCGACCTTGTGGCCGGGCAGATGGCCGCCAATGCCGGGCTTTGCGCCCTGGCCCATCTTGATTTCGATGGCTGCGCCTGCTTCCAGATAGTCCTTGTGCACGCCGAAGCGGCCGGACGCAACCTGCACGATGGTGTGCGGGCCGTACTGATAGAAGTCCTGATGCAGACCGCCCTCACCGGTATTGTAGTAGGTGCCCAGCGCACAGGCGGCGCGGGCAAGTGATTCGTGCGCGTTGTAGGAAATCGAGCCGTAGCTCATCGCGGAGAACATGATCGGTACGTTCAGCTCGAGCTGCGGGGACATGTTGGGAATCAGGCGGCCGTTTTCGTCGCGCTCGATCTTGCCCGGCTTCTTGCCGAGGAAGGTCTTGGTCTCCATCGGCTCGCGCAGCGGGTCAATCGAGGGGTTGGTGACCTGCGAGGCGTTGATGAGGATTTTGTCCCAGTAAATGGGGTACGGCTCCGGGTTGCCCATCGAGGACAGCAGCACGCCGCCCGAGCCTGCCTGCCGGTAGACCTCGGAAATGGCCTTGCCCGTCCAGTTGGCGTTTTCCTTAAAGGTGTGGTCGGTCTTGACGATTTTTAATGCGCGCGTCGGGCAGAGCGAGACGCAACGGTGACAGTTGACGCATTTGCTCTCGTCCACCATCATCTTTTCAAATTCGGGATCATAAAAATGTACTTCGTTGGCGCACTGCCGCTCGCAGGCACGGCAGGCGATGCAGCGGTCGTAATTGCGCACGACCTCGTACTGCGGATACAGAAAATCAATAGCCATTACTGCTTCCCTCCGTCGTTTAAGCTCACAATGACAGCCTCGCCGCCGCGCGGCGCCCAAACTCGGTCAAGTTCTGGTTCTATCACGCGGATGGCACATTCTTCCGAGGCAATATAAACGGTTTCGTCCTTTTCGCCGACCACCATGCTGCGCAGCTTGAGGCGGTCGTTGAGGGCCATCAGTCCGCCCTCGTAGCCGACCAGAATGGAGAACGGGCCGGTTACCATCAGAGAGGCGAATGCGTTGCGCAGATACGTGAGGCGCTCGCGCTCGGCCGGCTCCTGCTTTTCAATGGTAGACCAGAACGGTGCGGCAATGACGCGGCTGATTTCTTCGAGCGTCAGCCCGAGCTTGCGGCCGAGATAATCGACGATGTAGGTGATAACCTCGGTATCGGTCAGCAGGTCGCATGAATAGCCGAACATTTCAATGAAGCGGCGGTTTGCATCATAGGAGGAAATCTCACCGTTGTGTACAACCGTGGTGTCCAGCAGTGCGAACGGATGCGCGCCGCCCCACCAGCCCGGGGTGTTGGTCGGATAGCGGCCGTGGCAGGTCCACGAGTAGGCCTCGTATTCCTCCAGACGATAGTATTCGCCAACATCTTCCGGAAAACCGGAGGCCTTGAATACGCCCATGTTCTTGCCCGAGGAGAAAATGTAAGCGCCGTCCAGTGTGTGGTTGATGCGGATGACGAAGCGGGCGACAAATTCGCGCTCGTCAAGCTGGCTGGCTGCCAGCTTGGTGTGCAGGGGAGTGACGAAATAGCGCCAAATCATCGGCTCGTCGGTGATGCGGGGATGACGGCGCGTCGGGATCTTGGAAAGGTTTACGATGTCGAAGTGCCGCTCCAGCTCTTTTTCACATTCGTCCTTGGCGTTCTGCGTATCATAGAATACATGGAACGCATAGAAGTCGGCATACTCGGGATAAATGCCGTAGCCGGCGAAGCCGCCGCCCAGACCATTGGAACGGTCGTGCATGGTGCGGATGGAGTCGATGATGCGCGTGCCGTTCTCCCGTGTGCCGTCCTTGTGAAAAATGCCGGAGATCGCACAGCCGGCGGGAATACGGATTTTGCCTTCTTTTTGCAACATGGTGCTTCCTCCTTTTATATATGCGCGTTGCAGGGCGTCCCGCTGCGGGGAGGCCGGCCGCCGGCGCGCTTTCATCGGGAAACCGCTGCCGGGCGGGGTTAGGATACAATAAAAAAAAGGCGTCCACGATAACCGGAGACCGCCTTTTTTGATCTCCGGTTATCGTGGACGCCTTTGTCCTTTCCCTATTGTATAGCAGAACGGTGGACAGCGTCAAGCGGGAAAACAGTGGAAATCATCAACTTTTTACAATTTGCATAGAATGGTCGCCATATTCTCGGCAGGTTTTCAGAAGGTTGCATCAAATCGCCTGTTCGGGCGAAAAAGAAGGCCCTAAGACCTTGACAAAGGGCGGTTTGCCCGCTATAATGCAAGGTGTTAACAGCAAAGGCGCTGTGGGAACACGACCCGCAGCGCCTGTTTTGTTATATTCCATTCGTTGGGTAACAAATTCACATATAAAGGAGCGAACCATTCATGAACACATCTAAGAATGTTCCGGAGTTGTTCGGCAGCATGGTCTTTAACGAGACCGTGATGAAGGAACGTCTGCCCAAGGACGTTTACAAAAAGCTGAAGAAAACCATGCGCGAAGGTACAGCCATTGATGCTGACGTTGCTGCGGTTGTGGCAACGGCAATGAAGGACTGGGCGGTGTCCAAGGGCGCAACGCACTACACCCACTGGTTCCAGCCGATGACCGGCGTGACGGCGGAAAAGCACGATTCCTTTATTTCCCCCACGGATGACGGCAGCGTAATGATGGAGTTTTCCGGCAAAGAGCTGATTAAGGGCGAGCCGGATGCCTCTTCGTTCCCGTCCGGCGGCCTGCGCGCAACCTTCGAGGCCCGCGGCTACACCGCATGGGACCCGACCAGCTATGCATTCGTCAAGGACGGTTCGCTCTACATTCCGACTGCGTTCTGCTCTTACACCGGCGAAATCCTCGACAAAAAGACCCCGCTGCTGCGCTCGATGG
>NZ_CALWUQ010000065.1 GCF_944384695.1 uncultured Agathobaculum sp.
ACTGTGACGGTACCCTCGGTCGGTTTTTCCAAAAAGTTGATGCAGCGGACAAGCGTGCTCTTGCCCGCGCCCGACAGGCCGATGATGCCGAATATCTCGCCGCGGCGGATATTGAGATTCACGCCGTCCAGCGCGGTGACCGTACCGGCCCGACCGCGGAAGGTTTTATTCAGGTTTTGGATGCGTACAATGAAATCCTGTTCCAAGTCCGTTCCCCCTTTTCAAAATAAAAGCGGAAAGCAGGGTCTGCTTTCCGCTCGTTTTCCATCTGAACCGTGCCATGCCGCATGAAAAGCGGCCCGCTTACAGCTTGCAGCGTCAGCGCTGCATGGCAGAAAAACGAGCAAAACCGCACATCATGCACATGTTCATCCGAATAGACAGCATTGCGGTTTCCTCCTTTTTCCTACGGTTTTAATAGAGTTTGTTCTCTGTGGTATTAGTGTAGTCCATCGAGGGGGATTTGTCAAGCTATTTCTGATTTTTGCGTGTAAAACGTACACGGGGGGTCAGTGTCCGCTGTGGTGGCCGTGGCCGTTGCCCTGACCGGCACCCATCCCCTGACCTTGACCGGAGCCGTTGCCGGTCGCCGTACCGGTTCCGACGCCTGCGCTGTTGTTGCCGGCGCCCGTGCCATTGCCGTTTCTGTTGCCCGAACCCAAACCGCTGTTTTGGTTGTCATGCCCGTGGCCTTCGCCGTACAGTCCCTGTGCTGCGCTGGGATCGAGCGCAGCAATCCGGTCGCGGATCTCGCGCATGGTCAGTCCTTGCACGTCGTCAGGGGTCACAGAGGGGTCGAGCGATTGCAGAATCAGAAATGCCTGATACTTGCCGAATGACAGGCCGGCCTCGTGCGCGTGTTCAAGCTCTTCGCTGTCGGCCGCGTGGCAGTAGACGTTTTTCGTGCCCGCGGTGCAGGTCTCGGCTTGTGCGAGAATGGCGTCTGCCTGCCCTTGGTTGTCGCCCGCGACCGCAATGGACAGCACTTCATCCTGCGCGAGATAATCCTCGACCGTCTGGTTTTCCAGCAGGCTGTCCAGCGCATCGGCGTAATTCAGAAAGCGCACGTCGAGCGTTTCGGCCAGCGCCTCGCCGTCCTCACCGATGCCCTCGACCGAAATCACCTTGTCAAACCGGTTGACCGCCAGCTCGACCGACGGGTTGATGTCGATGCTGATGGCGCAGGTGGGGGAGAAGTAGGCCCAGTAGCCCGTCCCGCCGACGATTACCAGCGCGAGGCAGGCGAAGGCCGCCGCGAGGCGGCGCGCTGTGCGCGGACGGGCCTTTGCCGCACCGTATTCGTGTGTCTGCCGGGCAAGAAACGCACGGGTGGACTGCTTGAGGGCCTCGTCCGCCGTGACCTTGTCCAGCGCAGTTTTCAGTTCGTCACGCATCGTCGTCCCCTCCCAGCGTTTCTTTCAGCGCCTGTTTGGCGCGGCCCAGCAGTGTATAAATGGTGTTGACATTCTTTTTAAGGATTTGGCCGATTTGCGGGGCAGTATAGCCCTCGTAATAATGCAGATAGACCACATCGCGGTACTTGGGCGGCAGTGCAAGCACTGCTTCGAGCACGGTGTGGTCTGTCTGCGTCAGCTCAGCGGGTTGGTCGAGCAGGGTGTCGAGCGAGACCGTGCGGCTGCGGAAAAAGCTCTTGAGCAAATCCCGGCAGGCGTTGATTGTCACGCGGATGAACCACGCTTTTTCGTGCTCCTCGCTTTCAAATACGGCGGTGCTGAGTACATATTTCAAGAATACGTTCTGAAAGATGTCCTCCGTGTCGGCATGGTTTTTCAAATGGATCATACAGATCCGCCGGACCGTGTCCGCATACCGCTCGATTGCCCGATTTGCCTCCTGCTCGCTCCGCATTGTACCAACCTCTTATTGTGTCTGTTTATTTGCTTATCTGTTGCAGCCGTGCCCCTGACCATGGCCGCAGCCCGTGCCGTAGTTGTCGCATACGCCGTCGCCGTCCGCATCGACGAAGTACCGGCCGCAGCCCGTGCCGTAGTTGTCGCACACGCCGTCGCCGTCCGCATCGACGAAGTATTGCCCGCGGCCCGTGCCGTAGTTGTCGCACACGCCGTCGCCGTCCGCGTCGACAAAGTACTGCCCGCGGCCCGTGCCGTAGTTGTCGCACACACCGTCGCCGTTGGCGTCCACGAAGTTGCGTCCGTGGCCGTTGCCGTGCCCTGCGGCGAATGCGCCCGTAACTGCCATCGAGAGAACCAGAGCTGCGCTGATCGTACCCATTACCATCTTTTTCATATTAAATTCCTCCTATTAATTGTCGTCAGTGAATTTGGCTTGTCGTTTGTGCCTTTCACTACCAATACGACCGGCAAAGGGGAATCCATTCAAAAACGCAAAAAAATTTTCGAAAAATTTTTTGAGGGGCAAAAGGGAGACGCCGCAGCGCCTCCCTTTGCCATCTGTTCTGATTTATTCGGCGGCTGCCTGTACGCCCGCCATATCCTGCACGGGCTTGCAGGTCAGCTCCTTGCTGATTTTGCCCGCAAAGCCGGTCAGCGTCTTGCCCGGACCAATTTCGCATGCGGTGGTCAGCCCTGCGGCCATGCCGTTCTTCACCAGCTGCGTCCAGCGCACAGGGGAAATCATGTGCTGCTCGAGATGCGCGGGCAGGTCGGCGCAGTCCAGCACCTGACCGTCCAGATTGGAGTAAATGTCCATCTTCGGGGCGGCAAAGGTGAAATCCGATACATATGCGCGCAGCTCCGCTGCTGCCTTCGCCATCAGCGGGGTGTGGAACGCGCCCGATACCGCCAGCGGCACCGCGCGGCGCGCGCCCGCTGCCTTGCAGTTCTCGACCGCCTCTGCGAGCGCGGCCTTTTCGCCCGCGATGACCAGCTGGCCGGGGCAGTTATAGTTGACCGGGCGCACGATGCCGCTCGTTACGGCAGCGCATGCGGCTTCAATCTTCTCGTCCTCCAGACCGAGGATGGCCGCCATGCCGCCGTCGATGGAATCCGCGGCCTGCTGCATCAGCTTGCCGCGCATCGAGACGATTTTCACGCCGTCCGCGAGCGTTACCACGCCTGCCGCAGCCAGCGCGGTGTATTCGCCCAGCGAGAAGCCTGCCGCCGCCTTGAAGGTCACGCCCGCTTCCGTGAGCGCCGCCAGCGCCGCCATCGAGTGCGTGAAAATCGCAATCTGGCTGTTTTCCGTGCGCGAAAGGGTCTCCTTGTCGCTGTCAAAGCAGAGCTTTGCCACATCCAGTCCGGCGCCCTCGCTCGCTTCTTCAAAAACCAGCTTGGCCGCCTGCGAATTTTCATACAAATCCTTGCCCATGCCCGGGGCCTGCGCGCCCTGACCGGGGAAAAATGCAAAACCGTATTCCATGTTCCGTTCCTCCAAAAATCGTTGTCAAACCTCGGAAAAGGTTGACATTTTCGTGTCCTTTTATTATAATAGTCAAGGATTACTTTGTCAATCAAACTATTGTCGCTTTTCCACGCTTTGGGAGAGCGATTTGAACTTTTGGGGAGCGTGGAAATCATCAACAGCCAACTCATCGGCACGGGCTCGTGCATTCCGGATTTTGTACTCACCAATGCGATGCTCGAAACCATGGTGGACACCAGCGACGAATGGATTGTCAAGCGCACGGGGGTCAAGGAGCGGCGCATCGCCAAAAACACCCACACTTGGGAGCTTGCCCTCGGCGCGGCGCAGAACGCGCTGACGGACGCAGGCATTTCGGCGGAAGAGCTGGACCTCATTCTGGTCAGCACCTGCACGCCGGACACCAATACGCCGAACACCGCGAGCGTCTTGCAGGACAAGCTGGGCGCGCGTCAGGTGGGCGCAATCGACATCAACAACGCCTGTGCGGGCTTTGTTTCCGCAACCGACATCGCGGACAGTTTCATCAAGGCGGGCAAGGCCAAAACCGTGCTGGTCGTCTCGGCTGAGACACTGCACCGCATCACGGACTACACCGACCGTTCAACCTGCATCCTGTTCGGTGACGGCGCGGCCGCGGCGGTTTACCGCGCGACCGAAAACGAGAACGTCGGTATCCAGTCCACCTTTATCGCGGCGGACGGCTCGGGTGCGGAGTATCTGTACATGGAGGCGCTGCCGGTCGAGGACCCGTTCGCAGCCGAGCGGCCGGTCGACCCCAAAGCGCGTTTCCTCAAGATGCAGGGCGCGGCGGTCGTGCGGTTTACGGCGCATGCCGTGCCGCTGGCAATCGACACAGCTTTGCAGCGCGCGGGCGTATCCGCAGAGGAAATCGACTGGGTCGTACCGCATCAGGCCAACCTGCGCATCCTCGACGTGATTGCCAAACGCTATCACCTGCCCAAAGAAAAGGTCTATGTCAATATGGAGCGTTTTGGCAACACCTCGTCCGCTTCCGTGCCGATTTGTCTGGACGAAATGCGGAAAAACGGTCTGCTGCAAGCAGGGCAGACCATTGTATGCACCGGGTTCGGCGGCGGCCTGACCTATGGTGCGTTTGTACTGAAACTGTAAAGGAGAGAGTTCAATGAAAACCAAGATTACAGAATTGCTCGGTATCGAGTATCCGGTCGTGCAGGGCGCGATGGCGTGGATTGCAGAGCATCATCTTGCGGCGGCGGTTTCCAAAGCCGGTGGCCTTGGCATCATCGCGGGCGGCGCGGCTCCGGTCGATTACATCCGCGACGAAATCCGCAAGGCGCGTGCGATTACGGACAAGCCGCTTGGCATGAACATCATGCTGCTCTCTCCCAACGCGGATGACCTTGCGCAGCTCGCCATCGACGAAAAAATCGAGGTGCTGACCACGGGCGCGGGCAATCCGGGCAAATATATGGCAAACTGGAAGGACGCAGGCATCAAGGTGATGCCGGTCGTCGCGTCGGTTGCGCTGGCAAAGCGCATGGAGCGCGCGGGCGCGGATGCTGTCATCGCGGAAGGCATGGAGGGCGGCGGCCACATCGGTGAGCTGACGACCATGCCGCTGGTCCCGCAGGTGGTCGACGCGCTGAGCATCCCGGTCATTGCTGCCGGCGGTATCGCGGACGGCCGCGGCATGGCGGCGGCGTTCATGCTGGGCGCCGAGGGCGTGCAGTGCGGCACGGTGTTCCTCGCCTCTGACGAGTGCTATATTTCGGATAAGTATAAGGAGCTGGTGCTCAAGGCGACCGATATCTCGACCGTCGTCACCGGCCGCCCGTCGGGCCATCCGGTGCGCTCGCTCAAGACCCCGATGGCGCGCAAGTGCCTCGAACTGGAGAAAATCAATACCGAGCAGTCGCTCGAAGAGCTGGAAACCGCGACCGCTGGCTCGCTGCGCAAGGCGGTGCAGGACGGCAACTATGAAGAAGGTACCTTCATGTCCGGCCAGATTGCGGGCATGCTCAAGGAGCTTCGTCCGTGCGCGGACATCATCCGCGGTATGACGGAGGAAGCCGAACAACTGATGAAGAACGCTTACAAGCGTTTTGAATAAGGAGAAAAACGATGGGAATTGCAATCGTTACCGGCGGTTCGCGCGGCATCGGCGCGGCTATTTCGGAAAAGCTGGCTGCGGAAGGCCATGATGTTGTCATCAACTGCGCGTCCTCGGTCGAAAAGGCGGAGGCAGTCGCGGAAAAGTGCCGTGCACACGGCGTGAAGGCCGTTGTCAAGCAGTGGGACGTTTCGGATTTTGACGCCTGCGCGGCGGCGCTCAAGGAAATCAAGGAAGAGATGGGCGTACCCTATATCTTGGTCAACAATGCGGGCATCACGCGCGACGGCCTGATGGTCCGCATGAAGGAGGACCAGTTTGACGCGGTCATCCGCACCAACCTCAAGGGCGCGTTCAATATGCTCAGCCAGTGCGGTGCGATGATGATGCGCGCCAAGCAGGGACGCATTATCAATATCGCGTCGGTTGCCGGCATTGTCGGCAACCCGGGACAAATCAACTATTCCGCCGCCAAGGCGGGCCTGATTGGCATGACCAAGACCGCCAGCAAGGAGCTTGGCGCGCGCGGCATTACGGTCAACGCAGTCGCCCCCGGCTTTATCGACACGGATATGACGCAGGTGCTGCCGGACGCCGTTAAGGAAGGCGCGGTCAAGCAGATTTCGCTCGGCCGCTTCGGCAAGCCCGAGGAAATCGCGGGCGTCGTCGCATTCTTGGCTTCGGATGCGGCAAGCTACGTCACCGGTCAGGTGATTGTGGCCGACGGCGGCATGATTTGAGGAAGGTCTCGCGGCAGGGTTTGGCCGCAGGGAGTATGAGGGAAAAGGAGATGCTTTGATGGAACGAGTAGTCATCACCGGTATGGGCGCAATCACGCCGGTTGGCAATGACGTGGAGACGTTTTGGGCGTCGCTCAAGGCCGGTAAGTGCGGTGTTGGGCCGATTACCAAGTTTGACGTAACCGATTATAAGGTGAAGCTGGCCGCTGAGGTCAAGGATTTTGACGTGACCCAGTATGTGGACAAGCGCGAGGCGCGCCGTATGGATGTTAACTGCCACTTTGCGCTGGCCGCAGCCCAGCAGGCGGTCGACCAGGCGGGTCTGACGGAGGGCAATTTTGACCCTTACCGCACGGGCGTGATTTACGGCTCGGGTGTGGGCGGTCTGCATATTGCCGAGCAGGAGATTCCGAAGCTCAACGAAAAAGGTCCGGGCCGCGTGTCTCCGCTGTGTATCCCCGAAATGATTGCCAACATGGCGGCAGCGTATATCTCAATGCGCTTTGGCTTCAAGGGCGAGAATTTCTGCCCGGTTTCCGCTTGTGCGACCGGCAATCACGCGATTGGCGAGGCGATGCGCACCATCCGTCACGGCTATCAGGACGTTGTGATTTGCGGCGGCACCGAGAACGGCATCATCCCGATTTCCATGGCGGGCTTCCAGAATATGAAGGCGGTGCACACGGGCGACGACCCGACCTGCGCATCCATTCCGTTTGACGCACGCCGTTCGGGCTTTGTCATGGGCGAAGGCGCGGGCTGCCTCGTGCTCGAGAGCCTGTCGCATGCCGAGGCGCGCGGCGCAACCATTCTGGCGGAGGTCGCAGGCTACGGCGCATCGGGCGACGCTTACCATATCACCAGCCCCTCGCCGGACGGCGAAGCGGCGGCGCATGCCATTCTGGGCGCCATCACGGACGCGGGCCTGACTCCGGCGGACGTGGACTATATCAACGCACACGGCACTTCTACCCCGCTCAACGAGAAATATGAAACCATCGCCATCAAGAAGGCGTTCGGTGACGAGGCCTATAAGGTCAAGGTTTCTTCGACCAAGTCGATGACCGGCCATCTGCTCGGCGGCGCGGCGGCGGTGGAGGCAATCGCCTGCGCGATGGCGATTCGTGACGGCATCATTCCGCCGACCATTGGCTATCAGGAGCCTGACCCCGAGTGCGATTTGGACATCACGCCCAACAAGGCAGTCGAGATGCCGGTGAATGTGGCGATTTCCAACTCGCTGGGCTTTGGCGGGCACAATGCCTGCATCCTGATTAAGAAGGTGTAAGATATGGATATCAAGGAACTCAAGGATGTCGCCGTTGAGCTGATGGACGCGCTGAAAAACCGCGGTCTGGGCGAGGTCGAGCTGGAGATGGACGACGTAAAAATCAAGATTAAGTCCGCACCGCCGGCGCCGGTGGTCCCGGTTGCGGCTGCGCCGGTTGCAGCGGCACCGGCGGCTGCGCCTGCCGCTGAGGGCGAAGCCGCACCTGCTGCGGAAGCTGCGGAAGAGCTGCCCGCAGGCACGCCGGTCAAGAGCCCGCTGGTGGGTACGTTCTATTCCTCTCCCGCGCCGGATGCGCCGCCGTTTGTGCTGGTCGGCCAGAAGGTCAAGGAGGGCGACACACTGTTCATCATCGAGGCGATGAAGACCATGAACGAGATCAAAGCGCCGTGCGACGGTACGGTTGTGCGCATTCTGGCGCAGCCGGGTGACATGGTCGAGTATAACCAGACGGTTGTTATCATTGAATAAGGGAAGGGGGCTTTTCAAAGCCCCCTATCTTGAATAAAAAAGCATTAGATTGATAAAATCGCTTGCGCTGGATGAGAAAGAGGTATAAGATATATGCTGAATAAAGAACAGATCATGGAGATCCTGCCGCACCGTCCGCCCATGCTGCTGGTGGACGAAATCCTCGAGATGGATGAGGAGCACGCGGTCGGCACGCTGCACCTGACGGGCGATGAGTTTTTCTTCCAGGGCCACTTCCCGGGCAACCCGATTATGCCCGCGGTGTTCCGTCTGGAGGCGCTGGCGCAGGTCGGCGGCGTGGCGCTGCTATCCATTCCGGAGTTTCGCGGCAAGACCGCGGTGTATACCGGCATCGACAAGGCAAAGTTCCGCGCGATGGCAAAGCCGGGCGATACGCTGCGGCTGGAGGTCAAGTTCATCAAGCGCCGCGGCCCGATGGCGGTAGCCGAGGGCGTTGCCTGGGTGGGCGACCAGAAGGCTGCCGAGGCGGAGATCAAGTGCATGGTCATCATGGACTGAGGCGGGGAAAGACATGTTTCAAAAGGTACTCATTGCGAACCGCGGCGAAATCGCGGTCCGCATCATTCAGGCGTGCCGCGATTTGGGCGTGATTTCGGTCGCGGTGTACTCCGAGGCTGACCGCGAAGCGCTGCACGCGCAAATCGCGGACGAAGCGGTGTGCATCGGTCCGGCCCGTGCGGCAGACAGCTATCTGAATATGGATAACATCATCTCGGCGGCGCTCGCGTCGGGCTGTCAGGCAATCCATCCGGGCTTTGGCTTTTTGTCCGAAAACCCGGACTTTGCCGAGCGCACCACGCAGGCCGGTCTGGCCTTCATCGGGCCGACCGCCGCGACCATCCGCTTGATGGGCGACAAGTCCGAGGCCAAGCGCAACGCGATTGCGGCGGGCGTGCCGGTCGCGCTGGGAACGGACGGCCCGCTGCGCGACTTTGACGAGGCGCTGTCCGAGGCCGAGCGCATCGGTTATCCGGTGATGCTCAAGGCAGCGTCGGGCGGCGGCGGCAAGGGCATCCGCGTGGCGCAGGACGTGCGCGGCCTCAAGGACGCATACGACAGCGCGGCGGCGGAAGCGGTTGCAAACTTCGGTGACGGCCGTCTGTACATGGAAAAATACATTCATAACCCGCGGCATATTGAGGTGCAGATTCTGGGCGACAGCTTCGGCAATGTGGTGCATCTGTTCGAGCGCGAGTGCTCGGTGCAGCGCCGCCATCAGAAGCTGATTGAGGAAAGCCCCTCGGCTTTTGTCACGCCCGAACTGCGTGCGAAAATGACCAAGGCGGCAGTCGATTTGGCCAAGCGCGTCGGTTACCGCAACGCAGGCACAATCGAATTTCTGGTCGACAACGATAGAAACTTCT
>NZ_CALWUQ010000066.1 GCF_944384695.1 uncultured Agathobaculum sp.
AACTGGATAGCTGCCGATGACTTTGATGTAGGGCAGCTCCTCATGGAGCTGATATAACAGCGACTGCACGGCATGATCCTGCATATTGCCAGTGAAGTCTACATAGAACACATAGCACCACGGGCTGTCCTTGATCGGACGGGAATAGATGCCGGTCATGTCGATGCCGTAATGCGTAAAGACGTCCAGCACGCGGCCGAGCGAGCCGGCGACATTCGGGATGCGGAAGGCAATCTCGATGCGGTTGTCCTCGGGGCGGCTGGTCAGCGTGCGGCTGACCGCGATAAAGCGGGTCTCGTTGTGCTTTAAATCGTTGATGCCTTCGGCGAGAATGGTCAGACCGTACCGCTCGGCGGCTTCGCGCGAGCAGATTGCCGCCAGATGCGGGTCGCCTTTTTTCTGCACGTTCTGTGCTGCGATTGCCGTGTTGGCGACCTCGATGGCCTCCAGCCCATGCTCGGTGATGAATGCATGGCACTGGGGCAGGGCATGCGGATGCGAGCAGACGCTGCGGATATCCGACAGCTGTGCGCCCGGCACGGCGGCCAGACAGTGTGAGATTTTTTTGATGTATGATTTGTTGATGGACAGGTCATAGGCGAGCAGTAGGTCATAAACCTCGCTGACCGTGCCTGCGGTCGTGTTTTCGACCGGCACAACGCCTACGTCCGCGATGCCGTCGCGCACGGACTGGAACACCTGCTCCCACGTCGGCACATGCTGCGGCTCGCAGTTCGGAAAGAGAGCGCGCGCAGCCAGCTCCTGATACGCGCCGGGCACACCCTGATAATAGACGGTTTTTGGGGTCAGTTCGTTCCCTGACGGATGCAGCGGAAACCGTTCCGGGCGCTGCCGCAGCACCTCGCTGTATTGATATTCACGGCTGGCACGAATCATGCTCTGCAAAAGCGCAGTATATTTCAGGCGCAGCTCATCGCTCATGCCTGCGGTGCGCTTGGCAATGATTTCAGCTTCGCGGTCAGGCTTATAGATTTTGTCGCCGGTCTCGACCTTGGTCTGTGCCACCTGAAGCGCCAGCTCCATGCGTTCGAGAAAAAGCGCGCGGATTTGCTCATCGACGCGGTTGATGTCCTGCCGGATGTCGGAAAGCTCACGCATAGCCGTTCGCCTCCCGCAACAGGTTTGCCAGCGCCACGGCGCAGGCCGCCTCTACGACCGGCGTGGCGCGCGTGACGATACAGGGGTCGTGCCGGCCGTGGATGGAGAGCGGCTCGACCTTGCCGGTCTGGATATTGAGGGTTTGTTGTGTGGCGGAGATGGACGGCGTAGGCTTGATGCACACCCGCACGATGAGCGGCATGCCGTTGGTGATGCCGCCGTTGACGCCGCCGTTGTTATTGGTCTCGGTTTTGACTGTGCTGCCGTCCTGATACAGGGTGTCGTTTGCGTGCGAGCCGCGCAGCGCCGCAAAGGCAAAGCCTGCGCCGAATTCCACGCCCTTGACGGCGGGGACGGCAAACAGGATGGAGGACAGGCGGCTTTCCACCGTATCCATCATCGGGCTGCCGATGCCGGCGGGCAGGCCGACGGCCGCGCACTCGATGACGCCGCCGACCGAGTCCTGCGCCTCGCGCGCCTCTTCGATGGCGGCGAGCATCGCGTCCAGCGCGCGCGGATTGTTAACCGGATAGTCCGCCTGCCGCAGCGCTTCGAGCTGGGAAACCGGGATGTCCACATCGTCAAACGGCATGTCCTGAATCTGCGCAATCGACTGGATATGCGAGCCGATGGTCACGCCGCGGGTTTTGAGCCACAGCTTGCACAGTGCGCCCGCGAATACCAACGGGGCGGTCAGGCGACCGGAAAAGTGGCCGCCGCCGCGCGGGTCGTTGCAGCCGTGGTAGCGCACCATGCCGGTATAATCCGCATGGCCCGGACGGGGCTGCGCGGCCAGCGCGGCATAGTCGCCGGAACGCTGGTTGGTGTTCTGGATGACGGCGCAGATGGGCGCGCCGGTCGTCTGTCCGTTCAAAAAGCCGGACTGGATGAGCGGCGTATCGGCCTCTTTGCGCTGGGTGGACTGCTTGTTGCGTCCGGGTGCGCGGCGCTCCATTTCACGCAGCACAAAGGCTTCATCGTATGGAACGCCCGCCGGAAAACCGTCGATGACGACGCCGATGCCGGCGCCGTGCGACTCACCGAAGATGGAAATTTTGATGGCGCTGCCCCAAGTGGAACCCATCAGGCAAACCTCCTTACAGTTTCAGAATGTATTCGTGCAGCGTTTCGGACTCGATGGGCGTGATTTCCGCCCGGCCCGGCTCGCGCACAAGGATAAAGTTGACGGTGCTGCCGAACTTCTTTTTATCCGACAGCAGCGCATGGAAAATCGCCTCGCGGTTATGCGTCAGCTCGGTCGGCAGGCCAAGCTGCTGCAAAAGCGCGATGAGCGGCGCGGACAGGTCGGCGTCCCCGCGCAGCGCAGCCAGCCGCATCGCGGCCACCATACCGATTGCCACCGCTTGTCCGTGGGTCAGCTCGGTGTAGTTCCCGAGCTTTTCCGCCGCGTGGCCAATCGTATGCCCGAAATTGAGAATCATGCGCAGGCCGGTGTCATGCTCGTCGATGGCGACCACGTCGCGCTTGATTTTGACGCACTCGTAAATCACATCCCCGATGTGCGCCTGATAGTCCGGCTGCGATACCATTTCCAGAATCGCGGGATTGGCGATGTAGCCGTATTTGACGACCTCAGCCATGCCGTCGGCAAAGGTGGCCTCCGGCAGGGTTCGCAGCACATCCGGGTCAATCAGCACGAGTCGCGGCTGATAGAACGCACCGACCAGATTTTTGCCTTCGGGAAGGTCGACGCCGGTCTTGCCGCCGACCGAGGAATCCACCTGCGCCAGCAGGGTGGTCGGAATCTGGCACAGCGATACGCCGCGCAGGAAAGTCGCGGCTGCAAAGCCGGTGATATCGCCCACCACGCCGCCGCCAAGCGCAATGATAAGGTCCTTGCGCGTCATGCCCGCGGCGAGCAGGTCATGGTAGATACCCTCGACCGTGGAGAGCCGCTTGTGCTCTTCGCCCGCGGGAATGACGGTCGAGCTGACCGGCAGGTTAAACTGCTGCGTGAGCGTATCCAGATAGAGCGGCGCGACCGTCGAATCGGTCACGATATGTACGCGGGAAGGGGAGAAAACATCCAGCACCGCTTTGCCCGCGCGGTTCAGCAGACCGGTTTCAATATAAATTTCGGAAATGCCCGCTGCGCCTTGCAAAGTCAACGGTTCGCGCGCGGGAATCGTACCCTTGATATCCATACTGCGCCTCAAATCTCGCGGCCGACAGCCTGCGCCACTGCGCGCAGGTTGTGCATGGTCTCATGGAAGGAATCATAGGTCAGCGACTGTGCGCCGTCCGACAGCGCGTGCGCGGGGTCGTTGTGCACTTCAATCATCAGGCCGTCCGCGCCCGCAGCGACCGCCGCCTTTGCCAGCGGCTCGACCATCCAGTAGATGCCGCCCGCGTGGGACGGGTCAACGATGACCGGCAGATGGCTCATGCGCTTGAGTACGGGCACTGCCGAAATATCCAGCGTGTTGCGGGTGTACTTTTCATAGGTACGGATGCCGCGCTCGCACAGAATGACCTTTTCGTTGCCGCCCGCCATGATGTATTCGGCGCTCATCAGGAACTCTTCCATCGTGTTGGCAAAGCCGCGCTTGAGCAGAACGGGCTTGTCGGTCTGGCCAAGCTCCTTGAGCAGCTCGAAGTTCTGCATGTTGCGCGCGCCGACCTGGAAGCAGTCGCACTTGTCCATGAACAGCTCGATATGCGCGGGGTTGGTGATTTCAGTGACAACCGGCAGGCCGGTTGCCTGATGCGCCTTGTGCAGCAGCTCCAGCCCCTCGGCCTTGAGGCCCTGGAACGAGTACGGGGAGGAACGCGGCTTCCACGCACCGCCGCGCAGCACGGTCGCGCCGTCGGCCTGCACGTGCTTGGCTACGTCGATGATTTGCTCCTCGCTCTCGACCGAGCAGGGACCGGCCATGACGACCAGCTTTTTGCCGCCGACCACAACGCCCGGCGCGATTTCCACCTCAGTGTTATCCGGATGGAATTTACGGTTGGCCAGCTTGAACGGCTCCTGTACCTTGAGGATGTTCTCTACCTGCGGGTCGCGCAGCAGCGCGTCCTTATCGACCGCGCCCGTGTCACCGACCAGACCGATGACGATGGTGCCTGCGCCGTAAATCGGATTGGCCTTGACGTTCCAGCGTTCAATGTGGCGGGACAGCTCCTCAACATGCTCGCGGGTCGTGCCCTGTTTCATAATGATAATCATAATTTTTGTCTCTCCTTTGAAATGATGTGGGATTGCTGTTTGTCCGGCGGAAAAAAGCACAAAAAAAGCCTTTCATCCACAAAGAGGGACGAAAGACAAACGGTTCCGCGGTACCACCCACATTCGGCATAGCGCTATGCCGCACTTTTTTCGGATACGAAAATATCCTATCCCTGTAACGGAGGAAGTCCGTCGGCGCCTACTGGAAACTGCTTTTCAGCGCCGCAGCTCAAGAGGGAACTTCATTGTACCGGCGTCTGCGTCCGTTTCCAGTCATGCCGGACACTCCCTGAAAGCCGCACTTGGAACAATTACTTTCCTCTGTCATCGCTTTGTGCAATATTTGTACCTATTATATGCCCAAAGGCGCGGCTTGTCAATGCCCGTTTTGTTACGGTTGTGTTTCAGGCATATTCGGGACAGGCCGGGCATAGAGTAGGACAGGTGATGCAAATGGAAGTAAAACAGGACGGAGTATTTTTGCAGGCAATCGGCTGCCTGCCGCCGCCGCGCACGGCGGAGCTGGCGCGGCTGGACGGACAGCGGCAGGTCGAGGAAGTCCGCCTGCGCGTGGGACGGCCGCCAGCCGTGCGCACAGCGTCCGGCGAGCGGGAGACAGACTTTGCGCCGGTCACGGCACAGGAGCTGCGCGAAACGCTCAGCCGGGCGGCGCGGTATTCGGTACATAGCTATGCGGAAAGCCTGCGGCACGGGTTTGTGACGGTTGGCGGCGGGCACCGGCTGGGGCTGTGCGGCACGGTGGCCGAGGAAAACGGACAGGTGATTGGGGTGCGCGGGCTGTCGTCGGTCAATCTGCGTGTGGCGCGGCAGGTGACAGAGGTGGACGAGGTGATTCGCCCTTGGGTCGGCGCCGGCACGCCGCAGAGCGTGCTGCTGCTGTCGCCGCCCGGCTTCGGCAAGACGACGCTGCTGCGCGAATGGGTGCGGCTGGTGTCGGACGCGGGGCATCCGGTCGCGGTGGCGGACGAGCGCGGGGAGATTGCCGCGCTTGCGGACGGCGCGCCGCAGTTTGCGGTCGGCAGATGCACGGATGTGCTGGAAAACTGCGTGAAGCGGCAGGCGGCGCTCATGCTGCTCAAGACCATGTCGCCCGAGCTGATTGCCTTTGACGAAATCACCGCGCCGGAGGATGTGGAGGCGGTTTCCTTATGCGCTCACTGCGGCACGGCGGTGCTGGCCAGCGCGCATGCGGCGGATGTGGACGATTTGTGCCGCAGGCCGCTGTATCGTGCGCTGCTGGAGCTGCATGTGTTCGAGCGGGCGGTGGTTATCACGCGGCAAGAGGGAAGGCGACGCTACAAAATAGAGGAATTGGAGGAAAATATATGCTCAAGCTGATGGGTTCGGTGATGATATTCGGCGCCTGCGCTGCGCTCGGCCTTTCCGCGCGGCAAGGGCTGCGGCGGCGCGTCACGGCAGCGGATGCGATGCTGCTTGCGCTGAAGCTGATGGAAGGGGAAATCTCCGGCCGCCGCACGCCGGTGCCGGAAATCGTCGGCCAGCTGGCCGAGAGCGAAAACGGAATCATCCGCACGGTGTTCAGCCATCTGCGGCGGCGCTTGCGGGAGGAAAACGGGTTGTCGCTGGGATATCTGTGGCGCGCGTCGCTGCGGGATTGCCGGGATAGGGTCGGATTGGGGCAGCCGGAGTGCGAAATCCTGTCCGAAGCGGCGGCGTGGCTCGGTCGGTATGACGCTGCCGAGCAGGTCGCGGGTCTGGAGCAGGTGGCGCGGCGGCTGGCGGCGGCGCGCGATACCGCGGCGGGAGAACTGCAAAACAAGGGGAATCTGTACCGCACCTGCGGCATTGCGCTGGGCATTCTGGTGGTGCTGGTACTGATTTGAGGACGGAGGAACATATGGACGTTGATCTGATTTTCCGTATTGCGGCGGTCGGCATCCTGGTGGCGGTGCTCGGCCAGCTGCTGACGCGGTCGGGACGGGAGGAACAGGCGCTGATGACCACGCTGGCGGGGCTCATTGTCGTGCTGATGCTGATCGTGCAGGAGATCAGCCAGCTGTTTTCGATGATGAAAAGCGTGTTCGGGTTTTGAACAGCCTGATTGCGGCCTGCGGGCTGGTGCTGCTGGTGCTGGTGCTGTCGATGACGCTCAAAAAGGATGCGCCTGCAATTGCGTTCCTGCTGACGCTGACGGCGGGCGTTCTCATCCTGCTGCGGGCCTTTTCGCTGGTGGGCGGCACGATGCAGCGGTTTTCCGGCCTGATGACGCAGGGCGGCATCACGCAAAGCCTGTATCTGCCGGTGCTCAAAACAGTCGGCGTCGCGGTCGTGGTGCGCATTATGAGCGCGCTGTGTCGGGACAGCGGGCAGTCCGCACTGGCTGCCAAACTCGAAATCATGGGCGCGGTGCTGGCGCTTTCCATGTGTCTGCCGCTGCTGGAGCAGGTGCTCGAGCTGGTGGCGGACTGGACGCTATGAAAGGGAACGGACGAATGAAAAAGGTGTTTGCCGTGCTGCTGGTGCTGCTGGCATGCATGACCGGGGCGGCTGCGGCGCAGGAGGGGCGCGCGCAGGGAGACACGCTCCTTGGCGCGGTGCCGGGTGAGCAGCGCGCCTATCTGGATGGCATTGACATGGACACGGCGGACGAGCTGGGGGCTTCGTTCGCCCGTCTGCTGGAGAACACGGCGGAGGACAGCCGCAGCGCACTGAAAAACGCGCTGGGCGGGCTGGTGCGGGTGGCGATTGTAGTGGTGCTGACCGCTGCCGGACGCGGGTTTTCCGCGGCGGCGGGCGGCGCCGCGGATGCGTGGATTGACATGGCGGGCGCACTGGGCTGTGCGGCGGTGCTGCTGCAGGACTTTACCGGCGTGCTCGCGCTGTGCCGTGAAACGCTTTCGGAAATCAGCCTGTTTTCCGGCACGCTGCAGCCGGTGCTGGCAACCGTTCTGTCGGCAGGCGGGAACGCCGCGACGGCGACTGCTTTGCAGGTGGCGACGATGGTGGTGTTCGATTTGGTCATCCGGTTGATAAATGTGCTGCTGGTGCCCGCGGCATGCGCGTATCTTGCGGTCGTCGCGGTGGACGCGGCGACAGGCAACGGCATGCTGCACGGCATCGCGGACGGCATCAAGGGACTGACCTCGGGCGCGCTCAAGCTGATTTTGACCGTGTTCACCGCCTATCTGACCATTGCGGGCGGGGTGTCGGGCAGTGTGGACCGCATGGCGCTCAAGACCGCAAAATTCGCGGTTTCGGGTGCGGTGCCGGTGGTCGGCGGCGTGATTTCGGACGCGACCGAGACCGTGCTTTCGGGCGCTGCGCTGCTGCGCAGCTCGATTGGCGTGTTCGGCATGCTGTGCGTAACAGCGATTTGCCTGATTCCGTTTTTGCGCGTGGGCACGAGCTATCTGTGCTATAAGGCGGGCGCGGCGGTGCTTTCGCCGCTTTGTTCGAACAGCCTGCGGCAGATGCTGGAAGGGGTGAGCACGGGCTTCGGTCTGCTGCTCGGCATGCTGAGCACCTGCTGCCTGATACTGTATTTGGAGCTGGTATATGTGGTTGCGATGGTGAAGCCGATATGAGTGAATTGTTTCATACCATCCTGCTGCGCGTGACGCTGGCGGGCATGGCGTCCGCAGTGGCGCTGCGCGTGGTGGAAGGCGGCGCGCTGCGCGAGATTGTCAAGCTGGCGGCAGGGCTGCTGATGCTGCTGGCGCTGCTCCAGCCGCTGGCAGGGCTGCGCCTGACGGACTGGGACGGCATCCGGGACGGGGCGCTGGCGGGCGTGGATGTGGATGCGATACAGGAGCAAAACGCGCAGACGACGATGAGCACGGTCGCGGCCAGCATTGCGGATGCGCTCGAAAGCAGCGCGCAGGCGAAGGGCTTTGACTGTACGGTACATGTAACGATGGAGAACGACGAGGATGGTATTTTGCAGGTGGGGCGGGTAACGGTGTACTATCAAAGCGCGGATGCGGCGCGGCTGGATGAGCTGAAAACGCTGGTGACCGAGGGCTGCGGCGTGGACGCGGACAGACAGGAGTGGGTGGCGCAATGAAAGAACAATGGAAGGCGCGGCTGCGTGCGGTGCAGGAAAAGGTGGTGCCGCTGGCGGTCAAATACCGCGCGGTGCTGATTGTGCTGCTGGCGGGGGTGCTGCTGCTTGCCTCAGGCGGACGCGGCACGCAGGAGACCGCGGCATCGGCGGACGCGATGGAGGGGGAAACCGCGTTCGACCTTGCCGCTTTTGAGCAAACGCTGTGCGATAAACTGGCGGCGGTGGACGGCGTGGGGCGGGTCGAGCTGATGCTGTCGCTCGAGCAGAGCGGCGAAGCGGTTTATGCGGTCAACACCCGTCAGACGACCGGCATGGACAGCAGCCAGAGCTATGAAAGCGATTTGACCATCCTCAGCGACGGCAGCTACGGGGAGAAACCGGTCACGGTCAAAAACCTGCTGCCGACGTTTCGCGGCGCGGTCGTTTTGTGCGACGGCGCGGACAATGCACAGGTGCGTCTGGCGGTGACGCAGGCGGTCAGCACGGTGTGCGGCATCGGGACGGACAAAGTTACGGTTCTGAAAATGTCCGATGCATCATAAAACATAGTAACCAAATACAGGAGGGCGAGCAGTGATGAAAAAAATCAAAAAACGCGGCGCGGTATATGGTGTGATCGCGCTGCTGCTTTGCGCGGCGGTTTATTTGAACTGGAGTTATGTCGATGCGCCGGAGGAGTTGCTGGTAGCCGGACAGACCGATGCGGACACGACAGGAGCGGATTCTGGCACGGCGGCAGGCGCGGAGGGGGAGGATTATTTCGCGACCTCCCGCCTGACACGCGAGCAGGCACGGGATGAAGCGGTCAGCACGCTGCGTGAGCTGAGCGAGAGCGAGGAGGCGGATCAGGCAGCCAAGGACGAGGCCGCCGCGCAGATTTCCGCGCTGGCGGATGATTCGGTT
>NZ_CALWUQ010000067.1 GCF_944384695.1 uncultured Agathobaculum sp.
GGGCATGCACCGATTATAATGGAAAGCACGAAAAAGGGGGGAAGAATATGGATTTTTTGTCACTGGAACGCTCGGTTTGGCAAGTCTTACGTGAAGAAAAACGCCCAATCTTTCTGTATGGCATGGGCGACGGCGCGGATAAAATCCTCGCGCAGTTTGACGCATGCGGCGTGCGCGCATCGGGTGTATTTGCAAGCGATGAGTTTGTGCGCGGACATAGTTTTCACGGTTTTCGGGTGCACAAGCTGTCCGAAGTGCTTGCGCAGTTCGGTGAGGATATCGTGATTGTGATTGCGTTTGCCAGCCAGCGCCCCGAGGTGCTGGAAAAAATGTATGTGCTCGACGCGCGGTTTGATGTCTTTGCGCCCGATGTGCCGGTTGTGCCGGGGGCGGTGTTTGACGAAGCGTTTGTCCGGATACATCAGGCAGAGATGCAGCAGGCGTTCGATCTGCTTGCGGATGAGCAGTCGCGGCGCGTGTTCCTTGATACCGTGCGGTTTAAGCTGTCCGGCCGGCTGCGTTATCTGTGTGCCAGTGAGACCGACAAGGATGAGGTGTTCCGCACCATCCTGCGCCCCACGCACGAGGAGCATTTTGCCGATTTGGGTGCATACACAGGAGACACCATCCGCGAACTGCTGCACTATACCGACGGTGCGTTTGCGTCCGTCACTGCGCTCGAACCGGACCGGCGCAGCTTCCGCAAGCTGACCGCTTATGCCGAAGGGTTGTCCGGCAGTGTGTGGTGCGAGCAGGCAGGCGCGTGGTCGGGCGACACCGTGCTTTGCTTTTCCGATCAGGCGGGGCGGCAATCGCGCGTGGCAAAGCAGGGGAAGGAAACCCAAATGCGTGCGCTGGACAGCGTGCTGGACGGCGCCCCCTGCACCTATCTGAAAATGGATGTGGAAGGCGCGGAGCGCGAAGCGATTGCAGGCGCGGCGCAGACCATTCGGCAGTACCGGCCCAAGCTCAATATTGCAGCCTATCACACAAGCGGGGATTTTTTCCAGCTGCCGCTGCTTGTCCATACGCTCTGCCCGGACTACCGGCTGTATCTGCGGCACCATCCGTATGTGCCCGCGTGGGACACCAATTTATATGCGGTTTGTCCGTAAAAAAACACTGGTAATTACAGGGGATAAGCAGTATAATGAAAGTACAGTAATCTGTAAAGGAGAGGTTTGCAATGGGATGTTTTTACTGTGACGAGCATCATGAGGGCCGCGAGGCAATCATGTTCAAGGTTGGCGATATGAAGGCGGGTACGCTCTACCTGTTTAAGGATCAGGCGCATAAGGGCCGCTGCGTGCTGGCATTGGGCACGCACAAAAAGGAGCTGTGCGAATGCGATGAGCAGGAGCGCAACGATTTTATGGCCGATCTGGCGGCGGCGTCCGGCGCTATCAAGAAGCTGTGGGGCTGCACCAAGCTCAACCTTGGCTCGTTCGGCGACACCAACCCGCATCTGCATTTCCATATCGTTCCGAAGTACGAGGGCGGTTTTGAATTCGGCGGCAGCTTTGCCATCACCAATCCCGAGCCGGTACATCTCAAGGACGAGGAATATCAGGAAATGATCGCGGCGCTCAAGCAGGAGCTGGGCATCTGATTTTCTGTGCAATCTGTAAAAAAGGCGAACCCTGTGAGGGGTTCGCCTTTTGTTTTGTCTGCATTTATTCGTTTTCCGCCAACCGGTAGCCAACGCCCACTTCGGTGAACAAATATTCCGGCTCGGCGGGATTTTTTTCGATTTTGCGCCGGATGTTGGCCATATTGACGCGAAGGATCTGGTTGTCTCCGCCCGCGCGCGGCCCCCACAGCTCCTTGATGATATAGTCATATGTCAGCACCTTGCCCGCGTATTTGCCGAGCAGCGCGACAATGCGGAATTCGCTGAGCGTCAGATGGACGTTTTCTCCGCGCACCAGCACCTGATGTTTGTTGTAGTCGATGGTCAGTTCGCCGACTGTATAAGTACCGCGCTGGGCGATTTCGCTGCTGGAGGAGGTGGTGCGGGTATGCCGGATGGCAGTGCGCACGCGGGCAAGCAGCTCGGCTGTGCCAAAAGGCTTGGTCAGGTAATCGTCCGCACCGAGGTCGAGCGCAGCGACTTTGTCGTGCTCATGCGAGCGGGCGGAAACCACAACGACCGGCAGGCTGGACCACGAGCGCAGGCTGCTGAGCACCTCCATGCCGTCCATGTCGGGCAAGCCGAGGTCGAGAATCACCAAATCGGGACAATGGGAGGAAATCATGCTCATCGCCTCGTTGCCGGTGCGCGCCTGAATGGTTTCGTAGCCGTTGGAGGTAAGAATGGTGGAGATAAAGTGCGCGATGCTTTTTTCATCCTCAACAATCAATATTTTTTCACGAATGTTCATAATGCTTGAGACTCCTTTTCAGACAGCGGCAGTCGGAATGAAAATTCTGCACCGCAGGGTAAATTCTTGGCTTCCATAGAGCCGCCATGCGCACGGACGATTGCCATGCAGACCGAAAGCCCCAGCCCCATATTGCGCTTGCCGTCGCCGGACGGGGTTTCGCTGCGTTTGAGCGTGCGGTCGAACGGGAGCGGCAGTGCTTTGGGCAGGCTGCCGCCGCCGTTGTCCTGCACGGAAAAACGGGCATAAGCATCTTCCCGCTCGACGGAGAGCCGGATTTGCGTTACGGTTTGGCCGTGCGTTGCGGCGTTTTCCAGCAGATTGGAAAGCACCTGCTCGATGAGGATGGCATCCATCGGCACCAGCAGCAGTTCATCCGGCACGGATACGGCAACCTGTATCTCAGGAAAGCGTTTGCGGAATTTGCGTACGGCTTCGCCGAGGATTTCCTCAGCAGCCTCCGGCACTTTGGCCAGTTGCGTGCGGGCGTCGCCCATCCGTGTGATGGAGAGCAGATTTTCCACGACCCGAATCAGCCATTGCGCTTCGTCGCGCGCATCCTCCAGCAAGGCGCGCTGCTCTTTTTGCGACAGCCCTTCGGTTTCCAGCAGGGTAGAGGTCGCACCGACAATCGAGGTCAGCGGCGTGCGGATGTCATGCGACACGGAGCGGAGCAGGTTGGCCCGCATTTTTTCCTTTTCGCTTTCGGTGCGCAGCCGTTCCTGCTGCTTGATTTTCGTGGTCATCGTGCAGGTGACCAGCGACACGCCGAGCATGGTCAGGAAGGTGAGCGGGTAGCCGGCAAGGGTGAAGTTGAATTCCCAATAGGGATAGGTGAAAATATAATTGATGCCGATGACGCTCAGAATAGCGGCAAGCGTGCCGAACAGATAGCCGTTGGTAAAGCGGGAAATCAGCAGAACGGCGAGCACAAACACGGGCGAGGCAAAGCCGTCGCTGCTGTCGGCCATGCGCAGCAGGATGCATAGCTCGACCGCGCAGGCGAAAATACCGATAAAAATTAAAAAGTCCCGAAACGTGAACGGGAAAAGCGGGACTTTGTTTTGCGTTTGCCGCATGAAACTCTCCTCCGGTATGGGTAAAAGAACAAAAGCCCAGTTCAATCCAACTATATTATAGCATAAAAATCGTTAAAGCGCTGTTAAGAACTTGGCGAAATCTAAACGACAGTAAGGCCGGACTTATCGGAAGTTTAACGGCATTGCCGCTTACCTTAGCGGCGGTTAAGCACAGGGATATGCTATAATAAAACCATCAAGAATACAAGTTGGTATACAAGAGAAAAATCTGCAAAAGGAGTGTTTTTGATGGAAGAAGTTGTGAAAAACAGGTTGCGGCAGGGAGAAACCATCCTGTGGCAGGGGACGCCGGAGCCGTTTCCGTTGCTTGAACAGGGCAACCGGCTGAGCGTGCTGCGTCTGTGGGTCGTAACAGTCGTCTTGGCGGCCTGCCTGATTGCGGCGTACTGCACCCAGAATATCGAGTGGGAAATGCGCTTCGTGGTCGGCATTATTGTCATCGCGTTGCTGGTGGCGTCGGCGCCGTTTATCGAGCGCATGCGCGTGCGCAAGGAAAAGTTTTATCTGACCAATGAGCGCGCGTTTCTGGTGATGGGCCCAAAAGCGGTTTTCGCAATGGAGCTGTCTGCCATAGATGCGGTTGAGGTGGTGGAAGATGTTGAAAATCATGCCTGCATCGCCATGGGAAGCTGCATTTTTGAATACATGCGCAAAGAGATGCGCTGGAGAGCCTGCCATCCTAAAATCAACATGCAGGATTCCGAGCATCGCGGACAGGTGGACGGCATGGTATTCTATGATGTGGCGGATGTAAAGGGAGCCATGGAAATTCTCAAACAGCGGCATCTCAAAAAGAGTGCCTGATACGATACATAACGAAAATAAAGGGCTGCGGACGGTTTCCGCAGCCCTTTGTTGATATGCCACGGCAGCGAAAGGAAAGAAAGAGGTGACAATTTCCTGCGGGCGTGGTATAATTTCAAACATATACAGGTCGGAGTTCGTTAAAAACCGGCTAAAACGGGTAAACTGGAGTGTCGGCTCGCTTTGTCAGCGGGCCTGCGCTGCCACAGGAGGTATTTGGTTTGCTTTGGAGGGCTTTGCTGAGCGGGGATTGGCAGTCTGCGTTCATTACGTTGGCGCTGTCGCTACCCGCGATTGTATTATGCTTGTCCGTGCACGAGGCGGCGCACGGCGGTATGGCGTATCTGCTGGGAGACCGTACGGCGCATGATTCGGGGCGGATTACGCTGTCGCCGCTGGCACATATCGATCCGTTTGGATTCCTGTGCCTGCTGCTGTTTGGATTTGGCTGGGCGCGGCCTGTGCCGATTAATATTTCCAACTTCAAAAACCGGCGCCGGGGCATGGCGCTGACCGCGCTGGCGGGTCCCGCCGCGAATTTTGTGACGGCCTTTGTTGCCTATTGCATATATGTGCCGGTGTGGCTGTACGGCGACAGCGCGTTTATGCAGACGGTGGGCATGTTCCTGTCCATAGTCGCAAGCATGTCGGTCGGCCTTGGCGTGTTCAACCTGATTCCGGTGCATCCGCTGGACGGCTCGCGGGTTCTGGATGCGTTTCTGCCGTTTTCCTGGTCGCTCAAGCTGCAAAGATACCAGAACATTATTTTGCTGGTGTTCATCCTTGCGCTGTGGCGCGGCTGGCTGAACGGCATCATGAGCTGGGTGGCTGCGCGTATCCTGCATCTGGCGCTGCAGCTGGTCGGCCTGTTTTTGTAAGGGTTGCACGGCATGGAATTTCATTTGGAGAACTTTGACGGCCCGCTTGATTTGCTGCTGCACCTGATTGCAAAAAACAAAGTCAGTATTTATGATATCCCCATTGCGGAAATTCTGGAGCAATACATGGCTGTGCTGCATGCGGCCGAGGCAATGGATTTGGATGTTGCGGGTGATTTTGTCGCCATGGCGGCGCAGCTGGTGTACATCAAATCCAAAATGCTGCTGCCGCGCCATGAGGAGGAAGAAGAGGAGGACCCGCGCACCAGTCTGGTGGAAATGCTGCTGGAATACCAGCGCATCAAGGAGACCGCTTCGTTTTTCCGGGAAAAGGGCGAGGTTGGGCGCGATATTTTTGTCAAGCCGCCGGAAAATCTGGGCGACGCGCCCAAGGAATACCATCAGTCCGTCAGGGATTTGGTTCGGGCGGCCAACAACATGCTGCGCCGGGCGCAGCGGCGCGTGCCGCCGCCGGCCAGCGCGTTTTCCGGCATCGTCGGGCGGGAGCCTGTGCCGGTCGAGGGCCGGATTACCTCTATCCTCAAACGCTTTTTACACCATGTCCGGCTGCCGTTTCGCCGTCTGTTTGACGATGCGAAAAGCCGTTCGGAAATCGTGGCGACCTTTCTGGCGGTTTTGGAGCTGTCCAAAAACCGGCGCATCCGGCTGGAAGGGGACGGCGAGGATATGGAATTGACGTTGATTGACGATAAAGGAGAGTAACGTGCGATGACCGAACTGGAAGCCGGGCTGGAGGCCGTGCTGTTTGCCGCGGGCGATGCAGTGCCGGTGGAACGGCTTGCCGCCGCACTGGAAACCTCGCCTGAGGCGGTGCTGGACGCGGCTGCGGCACTGGAAAGCCTGTATGATTTTGAAAACCGCGGCATTATGCTGCTGCGTCTGGAGGACAAACTGCAGCTCTGCTCGCGTCCGCTTTACGCGGATGCGGCGCGGCGCGTGACCGAGTCGCGCAAGCCGCCGTCACTGTCCGCTGCGGCGCTCGAGGTCCTGACCATCGTGGCATACCGTCAGCCGGTCACCCGCGCGTTTATCGACCAGCTGCGCGGCGTGGATTCGGGCGGCACCGTGGCGGGCCTTGTGGAAAAAGGGCTGATTGAGGAGGCGGGCCGTTTGGACGTGCCCGGCCGTCCGATGCTGTTCCGCACGACCGAGGCGTTTTTGCGCACCTTTGGATTGAGCGGTCTGGAAGAGCTGCCCGCGCTTCCGGCGCTGGAGGAAAACGAGCAGATGGAGATGGCGTTGGACGAGGCTGACGAGCAGCCCTCCGCGGAACGCATCACGCTGACGGTACCGGCGCCGCAGCCGTCTGCCGGGGAGAAGGGCACACCGCAGGAAACGGAGTGAAACGTGCATGTCGGTACTACTCGTGATACTGGCGGCTGTATTGGCACTGGCACTGTTTGTGCTGCTGTTGCTCCTTTTACTGCTGTGCGTGCGAACCGGCATCGACGCAATTGGGGTCAACGGCGACGTGAGCATAGAGGTGCGTTACGGCCCGGTGCGCATTCCGGTCTGGCCGCCGCCGCGGCGGGAAAAAGGGACGCCGTCCTCCGAACAGCAGGGGGATGCGCACAAGCCGCGAAAAAAACGGAAGAAGAAAAAATACCGGTATTCGCTCAACCGGGACGAATTGGATATTGGCGAGCTGGCGGATTTAACACACCGCCTGCACAGCGACTTGACCGATACGATACAAATCAGCCGCTTGCGGGTGCGCGTCGTGATTGGAACGGATGACGCGGCCGAAACCGGCATGCTGCTCGGCACTTCCGCTGCGCTGACTGGCATGATTGTTCCGTTTTTGGAGAATACTTTTGAAATGAAAGATTATCATGTGGATGTGGATGCGGATTTTGAGGCCGACCACACCGAATGGGCGTTTACTGTGTTCTGTTCGCTGCGTCCGCTGCGGGTGCTCTGGTGTCTGCTGCGGCACAGTGGGGAACTGTACCGGATGTATAAACGAATGATAAAGAAAGAAGAGGCGATAACACATGAGTGAGCATCCCATCAGCAACCTGATGACGGAAACCATGGCTAAAATCAAGGAAATGGTGGACGTTAACACAATTATCGGCACGCCAATCACCACGCCGGACGGTACAACGGTCATTCCGGTGTCCAAGGTGACCTTTGGCTTTGCGTCCGGCGGCAGCGATTTTGCGCCCAAGCATATGCCGTCCGGCGCACCGCTGGCTTTTGGCGGCGGCGGCGGCGCGGGCGTTACTGTTTCGCCCGTATGCTTCCTGATTATCGGACGCGATGGCAGCGCCAACATTCTGGGCGTCAATGCGCAGGCAGCCACGACGGTCGACCGGTTGGTGGAAATGATTCCGGGTGCGATTAACAAGGTTTCCAGCTTTGTGGAGGGCTACAAGGGAAAGGCACAGCCGAGCCAGCAGCCCACGCCGGAAACCGACGAATAAGGCCGCGTTTCTTCGCAAAACCTACTCACAGATATGCTGAGTAGGTTTTGTTATGCAGGGGAGAGATGCGAACGTGAAGAAACTACTGTGCGGGCTGCTGTGCTGTGTGCTTTGTCTGCCCGCTGCGGGTGCAATCAACGCAAAGGCGGCAATCGTCATGGATGCAGATACAGGTGAAGTGCTGCTGGAACAGAATGCGGATGCCTGCCTGCCGATGGCGTCCACGACCAAGATTATGACGGCGCTCGTGGCGCTCGGGGAGGGCGACCTCGACCGGGAATACAAGGTCCGTAAGGAATATACGCAGGTGGAAGGCTCGTCGATGTATTTGCAGGAGGGTGAAACGCTCACCCTGCGCGATACGCTGTATGGTCTGATGCTGGAATCGGGCAACGATGCGGCGGTCGCGATTGCGGGCGAATGCGGCGGACTGGAAGCATTTGTGCAGAAAATGAACGACAAAGCGGCGGTCCTCGGATTGACGAACACGCATTTTGACAACCCGAACGGCCTGCCGAGTGACACGCATTATACCACTGCACGCGAGCTTGCCGTCATCACAGCCGAAGCGCTGCGCGACCCGGTATTCCGGCAGATTGTGTCGACCGAGAGCTACACGGTGGGGCAGCGCACCTTTACCAACCATAACCGGCTTTTGAGCATGTATGACGGTGCAATCGGCGTCAAAACCGGTTATACCAAGGCGGCGGGACGCTGTCTGGTGTCCGCGGCGGAGAAAAACGGCCGCACGGTGATTGTTGTGACGCTCAATGACCCGGATGATTGGAACGACCACATGGCGCTGCTCGATGAGGGCTTTGCCCGGTATGAGCAGGTAACGCTGCACGAGGCAGGCGAGCAAATTATGCAGCAGCAGGTGTTCGGCGGCAATGCGGATACCGTGCCGCTGGTCGCGCGCAATACCGTGACCGCGATGCTCCTGCCCGGCGAGCGGGAGCGCATCCAGACCGTGCGGTACGGCGACCGGATTTGCTATGCGCCGGTGGTGCAGAGCGCGTCCGCGGGACGGATTGAGTACCGGCTGGATGGGATGGTGCTGGCGGATGATGCGTTGGTATATGGCGGGGCGGTGCTGCTGCCGCCCGAGGAAAAGAGCCTGACCGAACGGCTCTGGGACCGGCTGTTCGGAGACGATTGACAGAATAGGATGGAGGACAACAAGTGGAAGAAAGACTGCAAAAGCTGCTCGCGCAGGCGGGTCTGTGCTCACGCCGTGAGGCGGAGCGGTGGATTTTAGAGGGTCGTGTGGTAGTCAACGGACATGCGGCGTCGCTGGGCGACCGCGCGGACATGCGGCGCGACAAAATTCAGGTGGACGGAAAGCCGATTGGCATGGATGAGGAAAAACGCTATCTGATGCTGTACAAGC